>JBBSFO010000022.1:0-18586 GCA_038238655.1 Thermomicrobiales bacterium
CGCCGCCGAACGCGAGCAATCTCAACTTCGTCCCCGGTCAGGTGGCACCCAATGCCTTCACCGTCGGGCTGGGTACGGACGGCTCGTTCAACCTCTACACCTCCACCGGCGGCGACTTCGTCGTGGACATCGGCGGATATTTTGCGGATGTACTTGATACAGGCAATCCGCCCACGGTACTCGGGAAGCCGAGGATCCTTGCCGCGAATCCGGAGGGGGGTGCGATCCCGAAGGTGCGAGGGGGACCGGCACCGCCAGTGCCGGGCAAAACGCCGACGGTCAGAGCACCGGTGCGAGGCGCGGATACCCCGGGGGTGCAAACTAAGACGTCGAACGGGATACCGAACAGTCCCCCGGTACCATCGGGGTCTCCGGCAGCCACAGGCAGATGACAAGGTGAATCATAAGCAGATAGCCCGGATCGGCGTGAGGGCATCTCACTGGACTGGGCTACCGCACATCAGATTTTCCGAACCGGAGTAAACGAGTATTGGCTGCGTAGAAGGAAAGAGAACGGCCAGTGTCGCGTCGGAAGGGACCGGCCTAAAACGGGGGACGAATGACGATCGCCGGTTGAATCCATCGCGCCCTCGGCCCCAACGCGCTCTGCCGGAAAATTGGTCGGCATTCTGCTACAGTTACATCGTATGACAGACGATACATACTGGCACCAATAAGATGATGCGAAGGTTTGCATCGAGCGAAATGAGGATAAGTGACCTCACGGAGGGCACGATGATAATGAATGATGGATCGAGGCCGCTCCAACCGGGTTCGAGTCGGCGCACAGTAGCTTATCGCTATGCACCCCCAGTCCTTCTCTGTCTTGGTACCTTGCTGTTACTCGTCGCATGTTGGGGAAATCCGGCACCGACCCCCACGCAAACGGCCGCGACGGTCGGCTCGGCGGTGTCGAACGCCACCGGAATTAGCGTGGCACCGACCGGGATTCCGCCATCGGCAGGTCGCACGGTTAGCACGCCTGTACTGGTATCGGCGTCGCCCACAGTCCGACCGACCGCGCATCCCACGGCGACGTCGGCTCCAACTGAGACGCCCGGGAGGGTTTGGTCGCAGTATCGGCCGCAATTCGATGCGCTTTACCCCGCATTTCGCCAGGCATTCATTCGGGTGGTGCAGATCGTCCCGGCACCGGATCTCACCGATGGCCAGCGTCCCGGACCAAACGACGGGAGTTGGCATCAGAAACTTCCCAACGCGGTCGATGAGCTGGCGAGCGCCGCCCAACGGCTCGAAGGACTTGACAATCAACCCGGCCTGTCAGCTATGGGTGCCGTCAATATTGCGGGGAGCATTGCCTCCGTCATCGTCGAGGCAAAAACGCTGATTGCGAATTGCCGGGGATATCTCCAAGGATCCGCCGAATGGTCGAGCGTCAACGATAGCCTGTCGTCAGTTGATGCCGTCGCCTTCGAGTTGGTCAGCACGGTTGATCAGTTCGAGCGCTCCAACGCTGCGGGAACGCCGCTGCCGACGCCCCTTGCGGCCCAAGGGGCATCGCCGGGCGCGTGGACCGACCGCGCTGGGCGCTACACTCTTCACTTGCCGGAAGGATGGGAGGTTGAAAAGGCCTCGGAGGAGGGTTCTGGCAGGACCTCTTATCTAGTGACAGGCGACGACGTCTATCTCTCGATCGAGGCGCGCCAACAGGACCTTTCAGCAGGCGACGCGATGCGCGCATTGCAACAAATGCTAGGCGGCGCAGCGGACAGTACCTACAGCACCAGAGATATCCAGCCCACAATGGTCAACAACGCGCCCGGGGAGATGATGCGGTATCAACAGGCGAGTAAGGGTGAGAGCGGGGATGTGACGGCGGGCCAGTTCTGGATCATCGACCGGGGACGTCTGCAATATTTTATCAAGGCGTACGCAGGGGGAATGGAGTTTCGTCGCAGCGAAGAGGCAGGCGCGATCGTCGCATCCATCGTCTTTTTGAAGTGACCGACGTCGGTCGTCGGCCGACCCTGTCGCACACATACCCATGAGATTCCGATCGTCGCCGGGAATAGATATGAGATGAGCGGCGGTGACGATCGAGGCGAGAGAATCCGGAGCGATATTGCGGAAAGATCACGCACGGGAGGGATCGCCAGTTTGCCGGAGGAATGTCTTCGGTATTCCTTACCTGGGCGTTCTCGGGGGCGGGGCGATGATAGCAAATTCCGAGGTCGCAAGGTCCAGCGCACGCGGGGCCATCGCCCGTCATCTTCCCGTGAATGGCGCGATGGGCGATGACCCCACATGCACATACCGTCAGCATGATACGCGACGCCGGACCGCGGTCCCCCCAACAATACACGCCACACCGGCCAATCCGATGAGTAGCAACTTGGCATCGAACGGACGGCGCGGCGACATGCGCCCCGTCATCCCCAAGAACGGCGGCGCAGCCCCCACCCTCGGGCTTGTCGCGACCGCCGCGTTCGCCGTCGGATTCGCCCCGCCCGCTGGTGCCGTGGCTGCGCCGTTGGTCGCGGTGGTCGCCGGGTTTGTCCCTGCTGACGGTGATGTGGCTGGGTTTGTCGCGATCGTTGCGTCGCTGGCCGTGGTATCGAGTAGTACTTTCATCGCGCCGAGGCTCATCAAGTAGACGGAGTACGTCTTGCCACTTTCTGGCGCGAAGCCCACCGCCACCACCCCCGTCGCCGTCCCCGCCGGACGGATCTCGATCTCTGAGCGTTGTGTGTCCACCTCCTGATAGGGGTATGCGTTGCCGAACTGGCTATTCGCGGACAGCACCGCCCCGCCTTTCGTCGCGAAGTCCACCGGCTGGACATCAGGGCCGACATGCACGAAGCGCAGCTTCGCCTTGCCCGGCGTCGGCGCAGGCGTTCGGTCGTCCACGACCAGGGTTCGGATGCTGGCGAGCCAGCCGATCCCGACGAGGCTCAGCTTCGCGCCCGCCGGGATCTCCATCCCCTTCGCCTGGATGACGGGATCGCTGGTGGCCGGTATCGCACCCCCCTGGTACAACTGGAAGTCGTGCTTCCCGGCCGCAATCGTCTGGTAATCGCTCGACTTGGTGAAGCCAAGGGCGGAGATGACCCGCGCGCCATCGACATACACATCCACGGGGGGCGTATCGGGCGACGCATGGATGACACGAATCTGTGCGTCGCCCGCTGCCTCCGTCGGGATTGTTGGCAACAACGCCGCGATCGTAGCGAATATCACCGCTGTGATGAGGATCGATCGCTTGCCCATCGGTTTCACCTTTCTTGTTTCGGTCATCCAAGTTTTTTCCCATTAGTCACGATCTGTCCGGCGCAGTAATCGTGACAGGGGCATTCCAACTGCGGTACGTTACCGTGAGTACGGAGCCGTCCGCTCGCGATATCTGCCGCATCTGTCGTGGGATACCGGTTGTTGCATCCATCATCACCTCCACATCGCTCGCGTGATCCGCATCGTACCAACGCAGCACCGCCGCACCGTCGCGCTCTTCTTGTTTAACACCGTCCGCTCCCGCCCGGGGAAACAGCGCGCGAACCTGGTCGCGGGCGTTATCCGTCCGATCGGTGGCTGCCCAAGAGGTTCCATCCGCACGTTGCCACGTTTGCCCGCCGATCGTGATCGCCTCGGCCGAGCGGGTAGCGACGGTACTCTGATACATGACGGTGGTTTGCGTGCGTGCCAGGTCTTTCCCACGGCCGAGCGCGAAGCGTACCGACGTGACCGTCCGCGCTTGGTTCCCGTAATCGAGCGCGGCATCGATCTCCCCTGTGTCAACGGTCGCAACGGCCGTTAGCAAGCGCTCGTACGCCACGACGGCGGGCGGAGCGGTTGGGGTGGGCATCGCTGTCGAGGTGGGCACCGACGTTGCGGTGGGCACCGTTGTTGGTGGCATGGGAGTGCGCTCGTTCGCCACGACCACCGACGGCCCGATCGGGGTGGGCATCGTCGTGGGAGTAGGTGCCGCAGTTGTAGGCGTGGGAGGCACGGTCGGGGGGATCGGCGTGATCTCGACGGGAAGGTTCGGAGTAGAACGCGTCGTGGTTGCCGCACCGCTCCCGGTCTTCGCGCTGCCTTGGACTGGCGTGAGGGAGAGGGCGCTCGGCCTACGGGCCGCGCTGAAGGCAGTATCGGTGGAGGCGATTACCGTAATCGTCGCTGATCGTGCGGCACCGAACGTCGCGTCGGCGGAACGGTTGGCCTGCTCAATCGCGGTGCTGGTCGCGGGCGATGGGCCACCACAGCCAGTCAGCGCAAGGATCGTCCCGCCGAGCGCGGCGATAGTGAGCGGCAACCGGGCCATGACTCCTCCTGTGCGCATACCTGCAATGATCAATCTGTTCCCTAGCAGCACATATCGTGCCAAGGCGTAATTGTATGGCGAAAGGGTTATATTTTGCTTTTCGGGCAAAATTGCCCAACCGTTGCACGTACTCTGGCGATGTGGTGGCGGAGTCTATGCTGCAGATCCCTGCACAGGAGCGTCGTGGGTCAAGCGGCGATCTCGGGGAGTTTATCCCGTACACACGAGGAGCGAGGACACGGGCGCGTAGGCCGAATAGGACGGCGCGAGACGCCACACACTGAGAGGAGCGATAGAGTGGTACGAACTATTCTCCAATTCGTACTCTGCTAATCCGCGTTTACGATCACCGTGTCCACTGCCGCGACCGCCAATGTGGCGATCAGGATCGTCGCTCGTTCGCAAGAGGTGCTAGTACTACAGTCGCACTTCGGTTACGGTGGATGACGATGCAGCCACCGGGCGGAGTGGCTGCGTCGCGCGCGTGCTTGGTGCCGTCGTCGCCAGTGCGACCAGCGTAATCGTTCCCCCCACTCCGCCGGTGGCCCCGCTCGCGCCAGCAGCAACCGCCGCACTTCCGGCACGGTGAGCGGGATCAGGTCGGGATTGCCGCCCCCTTTTTCTCCGCCCCCGCCGCGTGCATCCGCGTCACTGCCAGGTACGCATCCGCCAGCAGCGCGAACGTGATGTGTCGGTGCCATCCCTCCCACCGCCGTACCTCATACTCGTCCAGTCCCACTTCCCCTTTCGCCCGCTCGAAGCCGATCTCAATCGTCCAGCGGGTTCCTGCCACGCGCGCCATTTCCGCCACGGCGGTGCCTTCAGGCGCGAATACCCGGTAGTACGCGATCTCCTCGGGGTCGCCCAGCGAGCGACGGGCGAGCACACCCTGTGCCCAACCCTCCGGCGCGTCGAACGGGAGACGGATCGCCGCCCAATCGTAGACGCGTGGTCCCTTGCTCCCGTTCCCGACCGACAGCCGTTGCCACTCCTCATCCGGCAACGCGCCAATCGTTTCCTCGACCCGTTCCTGGGTCCACGTCTCGCCCGACCAGATCATGTGATTGCGTGCCACGCCGAGGACATACGCCCGCTCTTGCGCGTGCAGCCACCGCCGCAGCGCGCCGTCGTTGCCGTAGACCTCGTCCGCGACGACCCACCGCGCGGGAACGGCGGCAAAGGCGTGCGCCAGCATCTGCTTCGCCAGTTCTCCCTTGGTGGCGAAACCCACCGTCTCCGGGATACCCGCCTCCTGCCGCCGCTCCTCATCTGCCGTCCATGTCTTCGGTAGATAGAGGGCACGATCGAGAAACACCGCTCCGCAGGGCGCGGCATAGATGAGAAAGACACCGATTTGGCAGTTCTCGATCCGCCCTGCCGTGCCGCTGTACTGCCGCGCCACCCCTGCCGACTTCGTGCCTTTCTTGAGGAAGCCCGTCTCGTCGATCACGAGTACCGCATCCCCATCGCCGAAATGCGTTACCACGTACCGTTGGAGATCATCGCGCACGGCATCCGCGTCCCAGTGGCGGCGTTGAGCCAGGCGTTGCACGCCATCGGGTGTGCGTTCACCGAGGGCTTCGGCGAGTTGCCAGCCATTCTTGCGTTCGACCTGAGCGAGCAGACCGTCGAGGTAGCGACGGGCACGGGCGCGCACTTCGGGGCGAGCAAAGCGCGGCGCGATCGCGGCATGGAGGGCGTCAAGGGACGCGGCAACAGGAGGGATACCCATCGTGAGAGACTCCTTTCGGTTTCGCAGAGTCTATCATCGAAGTGCGGCTGTAGTTCTAAAGGATGATCGAAGGTGTTTCGCTATCCGGGATCAACCTCGCACCGCCCTTTATGCCAGTCTCTTTGGTCGCTTATGCGGGCATGGCTGGACTACGACAGCCCTTTCTTTCACGTCGGATCACTTCGCTACGAAATGAACAATCTATAGTATATATTTATACTGATAGACTAGCGTTTCGAGCGTGATGCTTGTTATCTTGACACCTACGATTTTTGCGCCGGAAGTGCATCCGCTGTCGGCCAAGCGATTAGACCGCTCGTGCCCATTTAGCACCTGCGGCCGTGAGAGGCGAAGGGCATGAACCGTATCGTCGTGTCACAGCTACGCAAGCGCGCAGTGCAGGATCAGTATCACGCCGCCCTAGAAGACTTTTTCTCTTGTGACGATGGTCAGCGGCGCGCCCAGCTGATCGCTGCACTCGTCCGGCACGAACCGACTGGCATGGACCGAGAACGGTATGAGGAGCTGCGCATGGAGTGGCAACACGCGCACAACGCGGATCTCACCACAAGCGACATCGCCAAAATGTCCGGGTTGACTGTCGAGGGAATTCGGGCGATGGCGGAGCGGGGCGAGATGCCCGCGCCGCGCTATCGAGGGCGCTGGCGCTGGTGGTGGGACCGGCAGGACATCACCGAATGGCTGGCACGGTGCGACCGGGGGGCGGCGGACTGAATATCAGTTCCACCGTCGTGGGCAGACCCGCCGAACCGAAACATCACCGGGCAATGTCGGCGTCCTGCCCCAACGGTTTCACCACGCAGAATCAGGAGCCGATACCGGTAAGATTTCTCACCGGGTCGCATCGTTTGCGAGCTGACTACTCCCGGTGCGAGCGTCCTCAGCCTGTCGCGAGTAGGAAAGCATCCCCGCCCCGCCTGTGGCGTGAAACTGATAGCCGAATCCCCGCACCGTGACAATGTACTCCGGTCGGTTCGGGTCCGCCTCGATCTTCTTGCGCAGGCGGCGGATATAGACGTCTACCCGGCCCTCAATGCCCTTACAGTGGCACCCCCACGTCCGCTCGATCAGCGCCTCGCGCGTGGTCGCCGCGTTCGCATTGCGCATCAGGCATTCGAGGATCTTCATCTCGGTCGGCGCCAGTAGTGCGGGACGCCTCGACGGCCCGGTGAACCGCAACTCCCTGAGATCGAGCGCCGTGTCGCCGACCTCGATTACCATGCCAGGGCGGTCGTGCCCCGTGCGGTAGCGCCGTAGCACCGCCCGAATGCGCGCCAGCATCTCGCCCGGCTCGAAGGGCTTCCTGATGTAGTCATCCGCGCCGTGCCCGAAACCCGCAACCGTGTCTGCCACCGCCCCGCGCGCCGAGAGGAAGATGACCGGCACGTCCGGGTGCTCGCGCCGCAACGCTGTGCAGAGCGCAAGGCCGTTCATGTAGGGCAACATTACGTCGAGCAGGATCAGGGCGACGGCATTCTTCTTGAGGAACTCGTCGGCCTGTCGAGGGTCAATGAGCGTCGTCGCCCAGTAGCCGCCGCCCTCCAGGAGGAAGGCGAGCATCTTGCCCATGAGGGGATCGTCGTCGATGATTAGGATGTGCCTCTCCACATGCTCGCCCTCCGTTACGCGCCCGCGTCCGCCGCGGTCGTGCCACCCAAGGTGCCCGATGATCGTGTCAACGGGATGGCGGGCGGGATGGACAGGCATGACAATGCGTACATCCACCCGCGATGGAGGGGCGGCGTGTATTGCTCATCGGAAAAAAGCCCCTACAGCGTCACTTAGCGGAATCGGTACCGCATATACCTACTGCCGGTCGCTTACAGCCCAACATGTTGTGGCACCCGCACTCGCTGCGCCGTAAGTGACGCTGTAGGGAAAGCCCCTACAGCGTCACTTTCCGGATCGTGGTAGTGGGAGAGGTGCCTACGGTTCCGTTTGGATCAAGCTCCGCGCCCCGCGCCTATGTACGTACTCGCGAAACCGGTAACCATTGATCGACGAACGCCCGTCGCAGCGGCTCCTGGTTAAGGTGAGGAAGGCGCGAACCGATCAAAGTTGCGAAGTGACGCTGTAGGGAAAGCCGATCCCGTTGAAAATCGCCGCTCCAAGACGGTAGCATCCCCTTTGGTCCGCACCGAAGGGGGAAGCATGGGGCTCGGCCCACCCGAGACCCGCAGCCTTGATCGTCCCGTCCTTATCTTCATCGAATCCTACGTGCCCAAGGATCACTTCTACCGGCATTTGCATCGGTGTGCTTGATCGCTCTTTCGTCCGTGGTTTTGGTTCCGATTGCCAGCCAGTGGCGGGCGGTCTTCCATCGGCCCCGAAATCTCCTTCCGGCTGCAACTGCTAAGATTCTTCGTCGGGATTCGCTCGAAACGTCACATTGATGGAGCGGGTCAGCTGTAACCTTGCGCTCTGGTGGGAAGCCAATCAAGCATCCTCATATCTTCATCTTGACAATAGCCTTATACTGGACAAGAGATGCGTCCGTACATATCAAGGAAGGATGTCGGTTAGTATGCTCGCACCGACGCACGTCGGCCGTTGTGGTTTTGTTGGTTATCGGCGCGGGTATTGGCACGGTGTGGGAACGGCAATGGGGAGGACCATACCTCGTCACATGAGGGGGGCTCTCCCGCACTCTCGATGCACCAAAAGCGATGAGTCGCCAGTCGTAGCAAGGGCTACCTCGTTCGGCACCGATCCGCGCATCTCTCATCACGTTTTACGCGCGTTCTGCTCGGTTCGGCAACCAGGAACCGAGTATTCTGCATCATCGAGATAGCGGGAGAAACCCCAAGTCATGACGAGGTGTGGGGAGGACAGTATGGCGCGACAAGTTGGGCCCCCGGAGTACAGGCCGTGCGAAAAGTGATGGCGAATGGCGGCGCGCCGGAGATCGCCACGACCTCGCGAGTGTCGGAGTCGGTGCGCACGTATCTCGCTACGCGGGCCGTCCTGGCATTGATCTGATCCTCATCAGCAGCAATACTGCTGACCCGCAAGTTGGCACATTGCATTTAGTGGTTTGCGATGTATAATTAACCACATGTGTAACTCGTCGCATGCGAGCGTGCAAATCTACTGGCTTTGTCGGAGATCGCCGGGTTGCCTGTCTCGCCCTTGCCTGGGCGGCCACGCCGATGCGAGGAAGGTGGCGATCCCTAGGAAACGGGGGAAGTATGCGTTCTTGGTCGGGTGCTCGTATGTCGTCGCCCACCCCACGTCGTCCAGCGCCGGTGCGGCATGCGCGACGACTCCCCTGCACACTGACAGCGGTCGCGCTCGCGGTCGCGCTCGCCGTCTCAAGTAGGGGATATTCTGCGGCGCCGGCACCCTCGCCCTCCCGCAGCCCCGCGACGGGCGTGGCGGGAGCGGTGGGCACGCCCGCCACGCCGAGGCACGGTGTGCCCATTTCTCCTGCGCCGTCGGCCACGATCGCGCCCCCGACCGGGATCGGCGCGACGCCCACACCGGCCGTGCCGGATGTACCGATGAATGTGCCGAGTCCCACCGCGACGAGCGCACCTCCGGCACCTGGCAAGACCGCGAATGACGCGATTAGACCGTGGACGGGGGGATTCCAAGTCGGCAATAATTACGGCTATCAGGATTTCTGGTCGAACGCGCAGTACGGCGACATCAGCGTGCAAGCGGGTATGTACACCACCCGCTACTCGCTCCCAAAGCAGTACTTGGAGCAGAATGGCTATAGCGCCGAGCGCGCGAATCTCGACCACATGAAGGCGATCGGGATGCACGACCTCACCTGCTTCCTCTCGATCCCCGGCAACGGCGACGAGACGAAGGTGATGCCGCCCGCCGACCTGTACCAGCCGACCTTCGTCAATGGTGTCGTCAACCCGGCGAACAGTTGGGCCGTCTACGTCGACAAGACGGTCAGGGAGTACGGCGACATCATCAAGGTGTGGGAAGTATGGAATGAGCCGGACTTCAACAAAGATTACCATCTCGGAAGCATCGGCGGTGCGTGGAGCACCCGACCGCCCCTCGCCAGCGAAACCCCCAACTGGCGTGGTACGATGCAGCAGTATGTCCGACTTCTCAGAGTCACGTATGAGGTTGTGCATCACGATCAATCGGACGGATACGTTGCTGTTGGCGGGCTGTCCAACGAGCCATACCTGGATTGGATACTCCGCCTGACCGATGAGCCGACCGCTGGCATGGTGACGGCGCAATTTCCGGTGGCGGGCGGCGCATATTTCGACGTGCTTTCTTTCCACGAATATCCCGTCTACTCCGAGCAGGATTGGGCCGCGCAGCAGACGGGTGTGTTCCTCCCAACCGGGACGAGCCAATACGACGTAGCCAACTGGGCGCAGAAGGTGAAGAACCTGAAATATGTCGCCGCACAGCGCGGCTACGACGGACGCAGATACCCGGCGAAGATCCTCTTGACGACTGAGACGGGCGTGCCGTGGCAGGTGACGAACGACCCGTCGAGCGGCCAGCCTGTCGATCCGGCGGCGGAGGGTAGGCGCGCCGCCGATACCGCGATCGGGCAAATTAATCTGATGCAGCAGTTGGGCGTGGTGCAGATCCATTTCTATCAACTGAACGATTTGACGAAAGCGGGTATAGGCCTGGATGACGGGTTCAATCACATGGGCATATATCTATACCTCACGACGCCCGACATGCCGCAGACGCTCTCGCCCATCGGAATCGCTGTCAAGGGTGCGCTGAGGCCGTAGATCAGGCTGCCGTCCACGTTGACAGTGCCCGCTCGATCATCAAATCCCGTCACAATTGTCCGCGTGAAGCGGGGAACGAGATCCCTGCAACCCCGAAATGGCCGCATATCTCCTTCTCCCATCGCCGGACTGCCCACGCCTCACCTTCTGACGCGACCAGATGATGCGCTGTCGGCCGCTGTCGGCGGTGCCGCGATGCACGGCGTGGCGATTCGCCGATATCATGAGGGCACGGACCGTAAGTTTTCGTCGCAACCCGATCAAGGATTTCTACAGCAGGCACAGCGCGATGCGACGCCCACCGCCAGCGGGATCACATCTCGCGCCGCGACGTCCGTACCTCGCCACACAGCCGACGACCCGTGCATAGCGCGGGGTGGCGGACCTTTCAGTATTGTCATCCAACCGCCAACGGGCTTGACACGTCACGGGTCATCGGCGGATAAATGGGCCTGAAGCACGAGCAAATCTGTACTGTGTACGGACAGAATCGCCGTCTTCGGCGCATATCGGACGTCCGGGCGATTGGCCCGCCGACAAGAGGGCGCATTTTGTCAATCATCGGGAATGGGGTGCACCATGGGTTGGTATCGCGCACGATCTCGCCGCACGGTCAGGTTGCTCGGCACGCTGCTGTTTGCCCTGCCGTTGCTTGCCGCGACGCTCGCCGTCGCGCCCGCGCTGGTGCTCGGGGCAGGTAATGGCACGGGTACCGTGCAGGGACACACGGTGAAGGGTGTGCGTAGTGCGAACCCGCCGCAACTCCCCGCAGAGCAGCGCGCCAAACTCGATGCTGTGGTCAGGAACAACACCCTTCCGGGCGCGCCGATCCCCGAAGGGCAGGGGGTGCAGCACCTCACCACGAAGCCGACTATCCCGCCGTTGGCAGGACCGCCGAAAGCGCTGCCCGCGAATACGACCAATCGTGTCGGCAAGCAGTCCGCGCGCGACTTCACCCTCTTTCAGAACAACGCTCTGCCTGCGGGCGGTAGCCGCAGCACGCAGGACGAGCCGAGCGTCGCCGTGCATGGGGCCGTGGTTTTCATCACCGGCAATTCCTACGCAGCGATCTCGGTCGATCGTGGCAATGCCTTCACGTTCATCGATCCGGTCACGTTTTTCCCGAGTGCGAGCGGCGGCTTCTGCTGCAACCAGGAAGTGATCTACGACGTCAATCGCGACGTCTGGGTCTGGACGCTGCAGTACACTAAGGATAGCACGGGCAACACAGTGCGCTTCGCGACGGCGACGACAGCGGACGTGATCGACAACACCTGGAAGTATTACGACTTCCATGCGAATCAGGTCGGCGGGGGCGCCACGGACGTGCTCGATTATCCAAACATCGCGTTGAGCAACAACTTCGTCTACTACGCCACCAACATCTCCTGCAACGCCTGCACGACCAGCACGGCGAGCGTCGCCATCCGGCTCTCGCTTGCCGAACTAAGCGCGCAGGTTGGAACGCTCACCTTCGCCTTCCACGACGACGGCTTTGGGATGGCACCGACGCAGGGAGCGGCAACGACCATGTATCTCGTGCTGCACGTCTCGACAACCCAGCTCGCCGTCATCCCGTGGCCGGAGGCGAGCACTGCGCCCTCCGCCGCAGTCAACGTCTCGCACGCCTCGTACAGCACGGCGGCGCACACCTGCACCGCGCCCGACGGGCACAATCCCTGCGCGGCGGACGACAACCGCATCAAGACGGCGTGGATCGCCAATGGGGTGATTGGTGCCCTGTGGGATGTCGCTGCGGGAGCAAGCGGTATCGGGGATTTCGCATACGCCTACGTGCAAGGCGTGCGCATCGATGCGGGCACGCTCGGGCTAATCGGCGATGTCGCCCTCTATGCCACAAATGTCGCGTACGCCTTCCCAAGCGTCGGCGTCGACGGGCGCGGTGATCTGGGCACGACCTTGATGTTCGCCGGCAATGGCTACTATCCAAGTTCATTGGTGATGATCAGCGACGCCTTCAACAGTGACGTCTTCCCAGGAGACATTGCTTACACCCGTTTCGGCACCGGTTCTGCAGACGGGTGGGGCCTCTACCTGACGGCGCGCGGTGCCGACGAGACCGGCAACACTTGGGTCGGTGTCGGCTACACCGTGCAGGGCGGTGCGGTGGAGGTGCGCTATCTGCGGTGGGGCAGGGAGCGAGACAATCCCTTCGCCGGCAAGCAGGCGCTGCCCGCCATCTGGAGGCAAAATCTTGCCGAATGGGCTCTGCGCAACTCGCTCAATTCGGGCTTCGCCGACTTCTCCTTTGCCTTCGGCACGACCACCGACATCCCCCTCTTCTGCGACTGGACGGGGGACGGCCAGCGCTATCCGGTACTCTTCCGGCCCAGCGCGGCGCAATTTATTTTCGGCGAGAGCGTCTCGGCTCCGGTGAGCATCGGGCTGACGGCGACGTTCGGGAGCCCGACCGACATCCCGCTCTGCGGCGACTGGACCGGGCAGGGCAAGGAGACGATCGGCCTCTTCCGTCCGAGCACGGCGGAATTCATCCTGAGCAACAGCAACACCGCGCCGAACAGTGACATTCAACAGGTATTCGGGTCTCCGACGGACATGCCGGTGGTTGGGGATTGGGACGGCAACGGCACGACGACAATCGGTGTCTATCGACCGAGCCGGGTGGAATTTATCCTGAGCAATAGCGGTGCGTCGCCGAGCGTTGACTACGACTTCATCTTTGGCACCACGGGGGACATGCCGATTGTCGGCGACT
Source organism: Thermomicrobiales bacterium (assembly GCA_038238655.1). Lineage (GTDB taxonomy): Bacteria > Chloroflexota > Chloroflexia > Thermomicrobiales > JALYUS01 > JALYUS01. Next base: position 13,494 of record JBBSFO010000022.1, read on the forward strand.
GGGACCGCAACGGGAGCCAGTCGGTCGGAGTGTATCGGAATGGGTCGTGGCTGTATCGCAATACCCTCTCGACCGGGCCGGTGGACGGCTCGTTCAACTTCGGCACGACGGGCGACACGGGTCTCATCTGGCGATAACAGCAGATCGTCGTCGCCAGCGATGGTCACCACCGGTATATGCAAAGAGGGCGGTGCGGATCTCTGCCTGCCCATTTGCTTGCGTCGTCGCGATCGTCTTCCCGACAGCGCCTACAGGTTCGACATCATGCGCAATTGAGCGGTCCCGCCTGAATCACTCTCGATGCCGACCATCGCAACAGACAGCATCGCGTGACGTATCCATTCACCTTGCGCCTGACCGTTGGGGGTTATAGGATGGTCAAGGTGACGGCTTCGCGATGAAAGGCAACCTCAGCTTATGCAGATCAAGTCGCGCACGCTCGTACTGCTGATAGCGATCCCGCTGACGTTGAGCGCCTGCATCGCGCCATCTATATTGACGACGCCCACCCCGCCATCCGCGACATCGGTGGCGACGCAGGTACCCAAGGAAATAAGCACCCCCATCGCCATCAGGGGCAAAAATGCGAACGAGTATATCGCCCCATACCGCGCAGGTTTCCAAGTGGGCAACAACTTCGGCTATCAGGAAGGGTGGACCAATCAGCAGTACGCCGATCTGACTGCTTCCCTCGGGATGACGACGACGCGGATCAGCTTGCCAAAGGATTACCTGGAAAAAAACGGCTACGACACCGAACGCGCGAACGTTGACCACTATCGGGCGGTCGGGCTGACGAATCTGCCTTGCTTCCTCTCGCCCTACGTCGATGGTCACTACAAGATCCCTGCCAATCTCTACGCTCCGACGTTCGTCAACGGCAAGGTGAACCCGGCGAATGATTGGGCGAATTATGTGGCGAAGGTCGTCCAAGGATACGGGGATGTGGTCAAGATCTGGGAAGTGTGGAACGAGCCGGATTTCACGAACGATTCCAGCCTCGCGGAGATCGGGGGCGCATGGAACAATCGGCCGCCGAAGGCGAGCGAGACGACGAACTGGAACGGCCCGATCACCAGCTACGTCCATCTCTTGCGTGTCACCTACGAGGTCGTTCACGCGCTGCAGCCAGACGGCTACGTCGCGACCGGCGGCATCACCTACGAGGCGTATCTGAAATGGATATTAACGCTGACCGACAACCCGAATGGCGGCGTCGTGACTGCGGACTACCCCGTCGCCGGCGGTGCCTACTTCGATGTTCTTTCGTTCCATCAATACCCAATCTACTCGGAACAGGACTGGCAAAGTGGCAAACCCCGCGAATTCCTGCCCAATGGCACGACCCAATTCGACATTGCGAACTGGACGCAGAAGGTAAAGAACCTCCGCTTCGTTCTCGGCCAGTCCGGATACGATGGATCGAAGTTTCCGGCGAAGATATTCATCAATACGGAAACTGGTGTTCCGTGGCAATGGAGCGGCGGTGACTCACCCTTAGGCCCCGCCGCCCAAAGCAAACGCGCCGCCGATAGCGCCATCGGGCTTATGGGCGCTGCGAAGCAGAATGATGTTGTGCAGATCCACTTCTACCAATTAAACGATTCGTCGAAGGACGACGAGGAACTGGACGATCCGTTTCAGCACATGGGCATGTTCCATTTCCTGACGACGGCCGGAAATCAACGACTCACTCCGATCGGCGTTGCGGTCAAGACAGCGCTTGGCAAATAACCTATGTACGGTTGTGGTGGTCGCCGTCACAGGTAAGAAACGCCAACAACCATTGTGTGGGTGAGCGCCGCCGCTATTCGGCGGGGTCATCAAGGCGGCGGTTGCGCCGTTGCCCACTGTAGCGGCGTGACGCAGTCCCATGAGGGTGCCCGACACTCCGCCCAGGAACCTACTCAGATGCTGATCGCTCAGATAATCGCTCGACCGTGCCGAGGAGTTCGGGAAGCGTGAAAGGCTTACCGAGAAAGTCTGCCACCCTCACTGCTGTCGCCATCTCCGCGACCTGGTCTGCGCTGGTCATCAACACCACAGGTAGCGAGATGCGGCGCCGGGCAAGTTCCTGCACAAAGCCGCGACCGTCAAGGATGGGCATATCCATGTCCAGTAGAACCACGGACACAGGAGTTTCGTCGATTAGACGGAGAGCCTCCGTGCCGTTCCGGGCATTCGCGACCTGATATCCGGCCATTTCAAGGATCTCCGAGAGGAACTCTCGCACGGAAGCGTCGTCGTCGACGATAAGTACGGATGATCGCACCGGTCGACTCCCTCCTACGCCTAGATGCATGCCGATTGCCTCCGACGCAGCGGACGCTCGGCACATGCGATGCCGTGCCTCACCCTGTACACATTGTCAGGTAACCGTCCGGATCCTCGTGAGCATCTGGTCATAGCCTATCATATACTCAGACGCGTGAAATAACATCTGGCGTTGTCGGCTAGACCGGTATAAAATGTGATACGCAGGCAGCGGAAAGAGGGGGCAAGGATGTTCGTGCTATTGATAAGAACCGTCCTCTATATGCTCCAGCTCCTCCTGCTCGGCCTCTTCGCTTATATGTGGATCCCTGTACTAATCCGTCTCTCACTGTCGCGGAAGTTCGCGACAATGGTCAGCGCGGACGGGGAACTGCCGTCCGTCAAGTCAACGAACTTCGTCGTCCTCATCCCCGCGCACAATGAGGAACGCGCAATCGGTGGGTTGCTCGAAAGCCTAAACGAACAGACATATCCCTTAGAGCGCTTGTTCGTCCACGTCGTATCGGACAACTCGACGGATGCGACGGCAGCCGTAGTGGACGATTACGGTTACACGTGCTATTTGCGCGCGACTGACCGGCCGTCCAGCAAAGGCCAAGCCCTTGCCTGGTTGTGGATGCAATTACCGTCGAACGTTCGATCGGACGACGACATAGTCATCGTGATTCTCGATGCCGACTGCACGGTCGTGAGCGATTATTTCGTGCAACTCGATCGCGCGTTCGCGGCGGGAGCGACGGTCGTGCAATCGAACCGCAGGGTGGCGAGACACGGCGGATCCCGCGTGACGGAAATCGAGGCCGCTTCCGAAGAGATCCGTCAGCAAATGTTGTGTGGGGTGCGGCGTCTGCTCGGCATGAGTGCATATCTCTGCGGGAGCGGTATTGCATTTCGGGGAAGGATTTTCCAAAGGCTGATTGAGCAGCAGGAAACGGGAACAAGCATCACAGAGGATGTATCGTGGCAGATTTGGCTCATTAAGCAGGGTTTGACTGTCATGTGGTGGCCACAGGCGATACTGACATATGAAGCCGTGCGAAGTATGTCCCAGTTCCGGAGGCAGCGAAACCGCTGGGTGGGCGATCATATCCGCGGTATCTTCAGGCAAGGTTTGCCATTATTATGGCGAGGCATACGCACTGCGAATGCGACGTGTATTGATCAAGGCCTCAAACTATCGCAACTCCCGCGATCAGTCGTCGTTATGCTCTCCCTTGGCCTATCACTCATCGCCGCGCTCTGGCCAGAAGGCTCGCTCGCGCCTTGGTGGGCATGGCTCGGCTTGGCCGCAAGCCTGGGTGTCTACCTGTTGATCGGCTTCGCCCGACTGAAAGTACCGCTTCGCGTCTACGCGAGCCTTCTCGTCGTGCCCTTTATCGTCGTTCAGGTGACCGCGATCAGCGTTTTCGCGATGATCGGTCGTACCGCGCGACACTGGGAGGCGATAGATCATGGAGCACCATCTGACCGCCGGTAGGTCGCCCGTGCGCGGCGTGCCGATTCTCATGTATCATCGCGTCCCGCAGGATACAGCACAGCGGTGCGAGATGGCCGTGCCGCTGGCGGACTTTGCCGCGCAGATGTCTCATCTCGCCGTGAACCGGATCGCAGTGCTCTCGCTCGACGACTTTATCTCGCTTCATCGCGCTCGAAAGATGCCGTCACAACCCTCGGTCGTTCTCACCTTCGACGACGGATACGCAGCCACCTGTGCCAATATTGAAGCGGTGCTGGATCAGTACGGTTACGATGCCACGCTCTTTCTGGCGACGGGCTTCGTTGGTCGACACGACCCACTCGAGTCGAGCGATGAAGGTATCCTCACATGGCAACGCCTCCGCGCGCTGCGACGCCTGCATGTTCAAGCGCACACAGTTGATCATCCACGGTTAACGATGCTCAGCGATGATCAAGCACGCATGGAAGTGCGGGCGTGCAAGGCGATCATCGAGCATGAGCTCGGTCATATCGTCGATCATTTCGCCTACCCGTTCGGTGCATATACAGGGACGGTAGCAAACGAAGTCCGCGCGGCCGACTATCGCGCGGCGTGTACCGTCCATCGGGGTCCTGCAACGCTCAATGACGATCTTTACCGCTTACACCGTGTGACGGTCGATGGCCGGCAATCCCTCGATCTGTTCGCCCGAAAAGTCAGGACGGGCTATGGCTCACCCCGCGATCGCGCTACCGCGAGTGTGCGTCGGTTCTCCTTCAAACTCCCGGGTGTGCATACCTTCCTCGAAGCGCGGCGTGCGCGTCACGCTGGGCGTGGGAGATGAACAGGCAACCTATCACCACTCGGCTGCTCGAGTCTCTGCGCTATCTGGCAGATTGCTGTCGGTGCTATCTCTAGTCCTCTGCCACGGTGGTTTTGACACTTCGCTCTTTCTGAGATAAGCATACCGCATCGCGAAGGAGGCGACGATGCGGAAGAAGATCTACAGTGTGGTACTCACGGATGCCGAGCGGCGGGAACTCCACGCCCTGATCCACGGCGGCACGGCCCGCGCACGGATGCTCAATCGGGCACAGATTCTCCTGCACGCCAGCGAGGAAAAGCCGGACAAGGAGGTCGCCGCCGCGCTGCACACGAGTGAGAGTACGGTCGGTCGCGTTCGCAAGCGATTTGTCGAGCACGGACTGCACGCCGCGCTGCACGAGGTCGCCCGTCCCGGCGGCGTGCGCACGCTCTCGGGCGAGCAGGAGGCGCATCTCGTTGCCCTCGCGTGTAGCGACCCGCCAAAAGGGCGGCGGGAATGGACGATGCAGTTATTGGCGGATCGGTTAGTGACGCTTGGCATTGTCGAGATGATCTC
>JBBSFO010000023.1:0-18037 GCA_038238655.1 Thermomicrobiales bacterium
CTCGGTGCGGTAGGTTCGTTGTCCCGTTGCGCGTGGCACCGTCACTCCCCTTTCGATACGACGGGTTCGATGCCGATGCCGATTATCGCAGACGGCGCGCTCCGGCGCATCAGGTTGCGAGAAGCCGTTGCCCCGACCCCCCCCCGACGCGGAGAGGGGGCCGGGATGAATCCCTTCCCGACACAGGAGGGGGCAGGGAGTGGGATGCTCCGGCATCGTGCATTGCGCCGCGAAACGCGTTTCACGATATGATAGCGGTGGTTCGTCGCGATGGAGTTTGCCCGTGCATGTCATTCTAGCGGTTCACGTCCAGGGAACGCCGCTGATTTTCGGCATCCCGCTCGCGTTTCTTGGCGGGTTGCTCTCGTTTGTGTCGCCTTGCGTGCTGCCCCTCGTGCCGGGATACATTGGCTATCTCGCCGGTACGACGGTGGGGCAAACCGTCGCGCCGCAGCGTCGCTCATTGCTTCTCAATGGGCTGGCATTTGTGCTTGGATTCTCGGCGGTATTCACGATCTTCGGTGTCGCGATCGGCCTGTTTCTCACGAACGTCCAGTCGGCGCAGGGGTACGTCCGCTGGGTCGGCGGCGTGGTCGTGATCATCCTCGGTTTTCACACGCTGGGCCTGATTCGCATCCCATTCCTGAATCGGACGATCAAGGTGCAGCCGGGCGCGGCATTCATCGGCGGGCGCAAGAAGGGCGATGGACTCGGTATCGTCGCGCATCCGCCTCCAACGCCGACACGCATAGGCGATACGGTAGCCCTTGTGGAGCGACGCAGCGCAGCGCTGATGTTCGGGCGATCGTTTTTGATTGGGACCTTTTTCGCGGCGGGCTGGTCGCCGTGCGTCGGGCCGATCCTGACTGGCATATACGGCGTTGTCGGCGCGCAGCCCGCAAACGGCGGCGTGCTTCTCTTTGTGTATTCGATGGGTCTCGGTGTGCCGTTTTTGTGTGTCGCACTGCTCTTTGGCAGGGCAACGGGTGCCCTCCGGCGTATCAACCGCTATTACGGCGCTATTTCCATCGTCAGCGGCTTGTTTTTGATCGGTATCGGCATCCTGCTGCTCACGGACACGCTCTCGCGCCTCGCCCAATACGCACCCGCTTTCAGCATCCCCGGTGTCACCTGATCGGACGCGATGTTCCGGCGCAATGGCGTGCCGCCGCTGTGGTATAATCCAGCGTAGTTGGAGTGGTGTGCGAGCGGATCGCGGGCCCTCCGTACCGCGACCGTGGACGCAAACAACGGAGTTTGCCCCATGCCCCCTTTGCCGACGACCGACGCTACTCATACAACCGGACGACGCGCCATCACGGCGTTCCTCGATGCTGTCTGGTGGTTTTTTACCTCGGTACGCGTTGCGCTCTGGCTGATTGGCACGACGATTGGCTGGATCCTGCTCGCCACAATCGCGCAATCAACCGTGCCATCGAGCATCGCACGGACTATTCCGGTAACGAGCGGTCTGATGCGGCGTTGGTCAGACTGGGCAGTCTGGGAGTCACCGCTCTTTTTGTTGACGCTCGGCTTGCTGATCGTCAGCATCATTCTTGGCGGAATGGTGAACCGCTGGCCGGGAATCCGGCAGCGCGTGTGGCGTCCCGGTATTCGCACCTCCACGGGCTTCTTCAGCGCGGTGAAATCGTCTACATCCCTCGAAGTACCGGCGTCTGCGGATGGCGTAAATGCCTTTACGACGGTGCTCGGTGCTCATCGCTACCGCACGTTGATCTGGCGGGACGAAAAGAGCGGCGCGACGCATCTGTACGGCGACAAGAACCGTTACAGCCTATTGGCGACCTTTCCGTTCCATACCGGCCTCGTTCTGTTGATGTTCGGCGCGATGATCGCCGCGACCTTCGGCTGGCGCGAGATCGGTTTTCTCGTCCCCGATGGCTCCGTGCGCCTGGTCGGGCACGGCACCGGGTTGAGCGTCCGCAACAACGGCTTTGTGGATGCGTACTACGATGACGGGCGCGCGCGCGATTACTACTCGGATGTTGAGATTTTGCAGGGCGATCAGCGCGTGGCGTCGGGGCGGCTGCGCGTGAACAGCCCAATCAGCTATAGGAGTGTGTCGCTGCATCAAGCGACGTTCGGGCAGGCGGCAAAGTTTGTGATCACAGATACAGCGACAGGTGCGGTGCGCTGGGATGACAGCATCCCGATCTTCGTTTCAGACGACCGGACTTTCGCGCGGCAGTTCACCGATCGTCTGGGCGAGTTCGAACCGACGGGCGTACAACGACTGGACGATCTCGGCGTGACGGTCCGCCTCGTCGCGTCGGCCGGCTCGCAGGACGAGAAGATCGGTGTCGGTCAGATGGCGATTGCGATTTTCGATAACCGGGCAGTCAAAACGGGCACCGCCCCGATTGGCACCGGCAGACTCGATCCGGGCGGCGCGGTAACGATTGGTGGGTTGACCTTCACCTTCCAGCGCGAGGTGCGCTTTACAGGCTTGCAGATCACGCACAATCCCGGCCTTCCGGTGATCATCGCGGCGGCGGCGATGATCTTTTTCAGTATCATGGTGACCTTCTATCTGCCACACCGGCGCGTGCGCGCGTTGGTCCTCCCGCAACCTGATGGGACGGCGCGGATGTTCGTCGGCGCGCAGGTGAAGTTGGATATCTTCGGTGCGAAGGAGTTTGAGCGACTGGCGGCGGAGATCGGTGAACGAACCGGTCACACGCTCGGAGACAGAGGGACGATTGCCGAGTACACGCAGCCGGAGCCGGAAACGGCGACGCTGGTCAGCGACTGATCCGCCGGGCGGGCGGGCGAAGGGATTGCACACGATGCTGGGAGCACTGAGGTTTTCGTCGTATTGCTTGTATGGAGCGTTCGTCTGCGCGATTGCATCCGCGATCCTTTACGCGGTGTACGGTGTCGGGCTGTTCCGCGTCCGGACCGCGCGAATGCAAACGTCCGCCGGAGGAACGATCACGACGGGCGTGACGGCGCAGCGCACCGAGGGCGGCCCGACGATGGCGGGATACATCGCGACCTATATGCAACGCTCGGCGCTCCTCTTCATGATCGGCGCGCTGGTCTTCCGGACACTCGTGTCGAAGCGTGGCCCGTACGGCAATATGTACGAATTCGCGCTCGCCTTTGCGACGACGATCTGCCTCGCCTACTACATCACGTCGCGCATTTACCCGGTCAAGGCAATGGGCGCGCTGGCGATGGCCGCCGCCTCCGCGATCATGCTGTATGGCATTTCTCGCCCGGCGTCCGAGAAACAGGTCGCGGGCCTGATTCCCGCATTGCAAAGCAAGTGGATCGCTATCCATGTCCCGATGGCGATGCTCGCATACGGCTTTTTCACGATCGGCTTCGCGGCTGGCGCGATGTATCTGATCCAGGAGCGGTTGCGGACAGAGAAGTTGCCGTCGCTCGATGTGCTCGACGAGGTCGGCTACCGCGCGACGGTCGTCGGCTTCCCGCTGATGTTCCTGACGCTTGTCCTCGGCGGCATCTGGGCCTCGGAGGCGTGGGGCGGCTTCTGGACATGGGACCCGAAGGAGACCTCCGCGCTCGTGACCTGGTTGATCTACGGTTTCTACATGCACGCGCGCGTCGTGCGGGGCATGAAGGGGCGCGGGACGGCGATCATCCTGATCGTCGGCTTCGTCGCAACGATCTTCACGTACTACGGCAACTACTGGTTCACCGGGCTGCACGGGTTCATCGGGCCGGGTGGCCTCGGTGGAGACTAAACGGATGAACGATAGCACGAGCGACGCCACGATGCCGGAGGCCGCGCCGCCCCTGCGGTCCTTGCCGCGCGGCGTGCAGGTTGGCGGTGGCCTGTTGATCGCCGTGGCAATCGTGCTTGGTATCGCGCTCTTTAACCGCGACAATGGCGGCGCGGGCCTCACCGATCCGGGCCGCACCGTACCGCATAGCGGCGACCGGCTTGCGACGTTGCCCGTCATGATGGCGGACGGCACGCCATTCGACATGGCGGCGCTCAATGGCCACCCGGTCTGGGTGAACTTCTGGGCGACCTGGTGCGGGCCGTGCAAGGCCGAGATGCCCGACATCCAGATGGTGTATGAACAAGAGCGCGCGGCGCATCCCGATCTCGTTCTCCTGCTCGTGAATATTGACGACGTGCGGCAAGATGGGCTGAAGTATTACCAGGACTTGCACATGACCGGCACACTCGTCTTCAATGGCGGCTCCGGTTCACGCGATGTTGGACCGTACCGGATACCGAACCTGCCGACCAACCTGATGATTGACCGCAACGGCGTCGTCCGGCGCGTCTTGCAACAACCTTTGGATCGGGAGACGGCCCATAGTGAACTGCGGGGTATCACCGGCTAGCAGGCCGAATTGCGCCGCCTGCAGCCGCATGGTACGATTTCGTTCGATGGGCCTGTAGCTCAGCGGTAGAGCAGTGGACTTTTAATCCATTGGTCGTGGGTTCGAATCCCACCGGGCTCACCACGCATGACAACGACCGTCGCGCCGCCTTTCGGGCGGCGCGTTTCCTTGTCTTCGAATCATCTACCTCTTCGCCGGTCACGGACTGATAGTTATTGATAGATAACGACGAGCGGGCTGGGGTCGAGGGCAACGATGTCGGCGGGGGTCATCAGGGGCTTGTCCTGTTTGTAGAAGAGTTTGATGCCGCCGTACTGGAGCGGTTCGTCATGAATAAACGTCGTGTAGTTCCCGGCTTTGGCGCCGGGCGCGCCGAAACCGTCCATGACGATGGCGATTTGCACGCGTGGGATCGGCTTGATATTTTCCTTGTCCGGCAGCATGTCGTAGCGAAACTGATGGATGACCAGGACCTTGTCGCTGATGCCATTCTGTACGACGAGATCGGCGAGCATCTTCTGTGCGACGGTCACTTCCGCCGCAGTGACGCTGCCGAATTCCTGACCCGGCACTTCGCCGCGCTTGACGTGGAACTCCGGATCAATCGCAAGATGGACATTCGCGCGCTTCAGAATCGGGGCGAGCCGCGCGACCTCGTTTGCCATGCTGTCATATCCCAGCTGAATGTCGAGGAGCAGGAGGCAGTTGTTCTGCTCGGCGATCTGCGCGTACTGCTCGATCAGGGGCAGGCGGGTCCGGTTGAGATACAGGCCGTCGTCGCCCGGCCTGTCGGAGGCGACAGACGCGATCAACTCGATCGTCGGGATCGCCGGTCGGGAAGGGTCTGCTGCCTGATATGCGGCGGTTTGTTGCTTCAACTTCGCGATCATCGCTGCCGGGGTGGCGAACTCGCCGAGGATGCCGAGGCGGTTGTTGTCGGGATGCCCATAGAATGTCACAAGGCGGCTCGTAAGCAGTGGCCCATTCGCGATGATGGGCTTGGGCGTCGCAGTCGGCGGGACAGGCGTTGGGGTCGGCTCGCTCGCGCGCAGACCGACCGCCCGCGCCGCGAATACCGGAATGACCGGGGGTGCGATGGTCGGTACGATGGTCGGTGCGATGGTCGGTGCGATGGTCGGCTCGGGCGTCCGCGACGCAATGGGCCGTTCCGCAACCGTCAGGCTAACGGGCGTCAATTGCGGTTGGTCGGTCGTGCCGGGAGCCGTGCGCCCGAGTCGTGGCAGCGCGATTGCGCCGCTCAGAATGAGGGCGAGCACCACGATCATGCGGACACGGCGCGTTGCCAGTCTTTCCACGCTTCGTCCTTTCCGTCCCGAATCCAAGCACTTTCACTGTGTACCGAGGGATCGTGTCTGTCGAACGGTTGTCCGCAGTGATGCGATTCTACCGTACGATCAGTCCCGGCGTGTCATAATAAGGTTACCGCCACGGTGCGGCTATGACTGATTGTCTCACACTCGGTGGGCGCGAACCGCCTCCTCAGCGGACGCGAGGTAGGGGCGGAGAAAAGCCGCCGTGCGACGCCTCGCCGAGTCCCGTCATCTCCTCGTCGGTCGTAATGTGTACGAACAGCTAGTACCCCGATGATTGACATGCGCCCGTCTCATGCTCATTCCGTTGATCTTTATCGTGCCGCTCCCTTGATTCCGGTATGTCGGGTTTCGCGTATCAATACGTCAGCATATCGGAGACACATCGTGGGCGGATGTTTTTACATATGCTTCCTAATTTGTCATGTGTACGGTACAAAGGAGAGAAGATGGTGTCTGTTTGGTTGTGAGGAGGGGCGGTCGTGCTGAAGCGGATCGGCAAGGGTTTAGGTCTTTTGGTTGGGGTCGGCTTTCTCTGCACGCTGGCGGCGATACCGGTCGCGGCGGCGGGTCTTGTCGCCAGCGTGACGGGCGGGGGCATCCAGTTCGACGGTAATGGGTTTTATCCGGGTGAACTCGTGCAAATCAACGGCATCCGCTATGACGGCAGCACGATCCCCTTTGGCCCCGCGATAGCGAATCCGGCGGGCACGATAACCGGCGTCGTTCCGTATCAGGATACCGCGCTCTATCAGATGGATGCGCGCGGCTACGGCTCGGGTATGCACGCGGTAAGCAACATCGCTGGTGCGTTGCCGTATCCCGTCGTTCCGCCAGGGTATCCGTACGTGTCGCCGGACCTCCCCTCGTATACCGTTTGTGCGCCTGGAGTGTTGCCGATCAATGGTGGGTATGCGTACACGGGCTATCCATTTACCGGCGCGCCCTACGGTGGCGTCTATCCGGGGCCGGGTTACAATTACGCCGTCCCATCAAGCGGCGTTGTGCTGTATCCGTATCTTAACGGATGCAATACGGGTGCGTATGGCGGCAGTTACGGCGTGCCAACCTTCGTGGCGAATGTGCCCTATGCCTTCGTTGGATCGCCATTTGCGTTCACCGGCACAGGTTGGACACCAGGCACGTCCGTAACCCTTTGGGCGACCGCGCCAGACGGAACCAATCAGATGCCGACAGCTGCGACGGTGAGCAATGATGGCACGCTGACCGGAACGATGGCCTTCGCCGTGCCGGGTGCGTGGCATGTCTACGCCCAGGCGAATGGGATGACAAGCCCGGTGACCGCAACCGTACAGGTGAACACGAAGTAACCGTTGCCGCTTCGATGATCCCGGCAGTGTGGTTGCTACCATGGTGCAGCACCCAGCCCCCATGCTATCCGTGGCATGGCGGCCGCTCGTGCGGGCATACTATTATGGCAACTCTTCCTGCTTCAAACGCACATCATAGGCGCAACTATGCTGCCCGGCGATCATGTGGGAGATACGGGTCACGTCCGCATTGGGGAGCGCGGCGCGGAGAAACGCGATTTCACTGCGGCAGGCGTGGCTGTATTGGCGGGCGACATCCATGACCGCGCAGTTGTGCTCAACGATGCGAAATGAGCCATCAGGTTGCTCCTCGTAGGCGGCGAGGTAGCCATCCTCATCGAGCAGGTCGGTGATGACGCGAACTTGCTCGCGGAAAGGGAGACCGGCCATGCGTTGCTGCGCGCGTTCGAGGCGGCGCGCGCCCCGTTTCTCGAAGATCCGTTCCAACAATTCCGGGTCGACTTCCTCGACGTATTCGAGTAGTTCGTTCGTCAGGTCCGCGTAGTTGCGTGGGAAAAGGCTATCGGCCAGTGGCGTGAGGTAATAGACGAATTTCGGGCGACCACGCCCGTCCCGCAGTTCCGAATGCGCGATCAATCCTTCGCGCTCCAATGCGGTCATGTGCTGTCGCGTGCCGCTCAACGTCACGCCAATCGCCGTGGCAATACCGTCCGAGCGCGCGGAGCCTTGCTTCTTCAGCAAGGTCAGAATTTGTCGGCGCGTGTCGGGCATCGCGGACAGCGCGGGGTGCATCTCGGTCGGCATCGTTGCTCCTTCCGGCATCTATCGCGTGCCGGTACCCCGCTAGTATACGATGCGTCGGGAATTTCGCAAATAAAAACATGATTTACTTGCTTTATTTGAGTTGCTATGTTACGCTGCAAATGGGAGACAACAACGGACAACGGCGTCCACTGCGCTTTTCGTAGGAGGAGGCGGTGATGCATATCACGGGACTCTTTGAAACGCATCTCACGGTTCAGGATCTCGATCGTTCGGTCGCTTTCTACCGCGATGTCGTCGGCTTACCGCTCGCCACGGTTATCGCGGATCGTCGCGTCGCATTCATGTGGATCGGCGCGCCTGGCGATGCGATGCTCGGCCTCTGGGAAGCGCCCGGTCCAATGGGTTTGCACTTGCACATCGCATTGCGGATGACGAAAGAAGATGTCCTCGGAGCGGTCGAGGTACTCCGCGCATCGGGCATCGGGCCGCTTGATTTCCACGGCACCCCGACGGATACACCGAGTGTGATCGGGTGGATGCCAGCGATTTCCCTGTTTTTTCGCGATCCGGACGGGCATTCCATCGAATTCCTCAGCATGCTGCCCGACCCGCCACGACCCGATATCGGCGTCGTACCGTGGCCGACCTGGCAGGAGCAGATCGGGCGCGACGCAGTCCGCGAGGCCGTGTAATCCAATTCCAGAAGGGAGTGTCGTCGTGTACGATGCAGCGGTGAGCATTGCTCAGGCACGGATACACGATCTGCATGCGGCTGCCGCGCGTCGCGCGCTGCTGGCGGTGGTCGCCGACGCCCCGCCAATGCGGAACGCGGTCAGAGTAAAGATTGGTCACGTGTTCGTTGGCATTGGCGGGCGGATCGAGGGCGTGCAGTACGCCCCCGTCGCGCCGTTGTCGCAGTTTCACGCATCGCGATAGATCGCGCATGAAAGGTACGCTCACTATGCCAGACACGCCCGAGCCGGTTCGTCTCCTTGGCATTGGCGGCAGCACTCGAGAAACCTCGATGAGCCTGCTTGCGCTCAAGGTCGCCCTACGGATTGCAGAGGAAGAAGGAGCGCACACCCGTCTCGCCGCGATCCGCGATCTCGACTTGCCGATGTACAACGGCGAGCGGCATCTTTCCGACTATCCAACGACGCTGACCTGGCTGCTCGACGAAGTGCGCGCGGCGGATGGCTTCGTCATCTGCTCGCCGACGTATCACGGTACGATCAGCGGCGCAGTGAAGAATGTCCTCGACTCGCTGGAGTTTCTGGCGAGTGACCAACCGCGCTATCTCGGCGGTAAGGCGGTCGCCCTGCTCGGGTACGGCGGGGCGAGCGCGATGAATGTCATCAACAGCCTCTATCACACCGTCCGCACGCTCAATGCGCACGTCGTGCCAACGGTCGTCATTCTTTCCCGCGACCAGCTCGACCGTGATAACGTGGACCTCAAGGACGCCGCGACGCGTCGGCGGCTGACGATGATGCTGCGCGAGGTGATTGACCTCGGCGGGATGATCCGTGACCGCAAACGCGACGCGTACGTGTGGGTTTCGAGTAGGGGTGAGCTCTAGCCCCCTCCTACCGAGGTTTCTTCATTGCTCAGCCAACGAAGTCGAAGCAGACTCCGCGTCAATCGGCTGTGCGACCGGATTTCGCTCGCGGAACCTTTCAGGCGGGCAATGCGCGAAGCGTTTCGGTCGCGCCCTCATCAACGGTCATCGTCGCGAGATCAATTGCAACGCCGTACAGGGCACGCGCGGCGGCGATGGAGACGAACCCGTCGAGGGCATCGTCGAGGACGGCCTGTGCATCGCGCGTCAACGGGTCGAAATAGCCGCCACCGCCCGGCAATTGCAGCGTGAATCGCTCGTCAGCGGCGAGTGCGACCTGCGATTTGTCTTGCAGCTCGCGCCCGTCGCTGAGGGTGATCGCGCCGCGCGCGCCTTGCCCGCCGCCAACATAGCCCTCGGCGGGGACGCGCGTGCGGTCGAAGATCGGGCCGAGGTTGTAGCCACGACCGGTGAGTGCGCCGACCTCCATGTACTGCCCGCAGCCGCCACGAAAGCGACCCGGGCCGCCGGAATCCTGGGCGATCTCGCGCCGCCGAACGAGCAGCGGCGCGACGCTTTCGATTACCTCAACGGGCACCCCCATCACGCCCGATGGGAAGGCGGTTGTGTGGATGCCGTCGCTGGTTGGCCGCGCGCCCGTACCGCCGCAGGAGAACCAGACGTACGTCCACGGGTCGCCATTGGCGTGCGCGCCGGTCAATTGGGTTGCCCAGATGTTCGCCGCACCCTCGGCGATCACCTTGCCGGGAAGGACGGGCGCGAGCGCGCCGAAGACGATGCCCGGCAAGAAGTGGCCGATGACGTGGCGACCCGCCACCGGCGCGGGCGGCAGCGCATTCAAAAGCGAGCCGGGCGGCGCCGTCACTGTCACCGGGCGGAACGAGCCTTCGTTGTTCGGCACATCGGGGCAGAGCGCGCACTTGAGCGCGTAGGTCACGTAGGCATGGGTATAGTTGAGCACGACATTGATACCGCGCGGGCTGGCAGGGCTGGAACCCGTCCAGTCAACGTGCATTGCGTCGCCCTTTTTCGTGATCGTGACGGCGAGGGTGACGGGCGCATCGAAGCCGTCGCTCTGACCGGAGTGCGTGTACACACCGTCCGGCACCGTGGCAATTGCCTCACGCATCGCGCGCTCGGAGCGGGTGATAATCTCATCCGCGAGCGGTTCGATGCTCGTCAAACCGAACTCGGCCATGAATTCCTTCAGCCGTGCGCCGCCGACATTGTTCCCCGCCACTTGTGCGTGGATGTCGCCGAGTACTTGCTCCGGCTCGCGGACATTCGCGCGGATGATCTTCACCAGTTCCTCATTCGGCCTGCCCGCGTCGTACCACTTGGTGATCGCGACGAACAAGCCTTCCTCGTACATCGAGCGCGCGTCGGCGCTAAGTCCACGACCGCCGATGTCAATCGCGTGGCACGTCGAGCCGAAATAGGCGATCAGCGTGCCGCCGTCATCGAAGATCGGCGAGATGACGGTGAAATCGTGCAGTTGGCCGGAGGTTTTTTGCGGGTCATTGGTGATCAGCACATCGCCGGGTCGCAGCGAGTCGGCGGGATAGACGGCAAGGAAGTGATGAATGCAGGTCGCCATCGAGTTGATATGACCGGGCGTGCCCGTGACGGCTTGCGCGATCATGTACCCGCGTGGATCAAAGACCCCGGCAGACAGGTCGCCCGATTCGCGGACGACTGTCGTGAACGAGGTGCGCATCAGCGCGGTCGCCTGCTCGTTGACGACGGCGATTAGCCGATTCCAAAGGACTTCCAGGGTAATTGGGTCTATCTGCTGCCGCACATCAATCATGCCATCCGTCTCCCTTCAGTGCGACGATCAGGTTGTGATAGGTATCCACCGTCACAGTGCCGCCGCCAATGATCGTTGTGGATTCGCGCTCCTCGATGACGGCGGGGCCGTCAAATGTCGCGCCGGGTGCGAGGGCGTAACGATCGTACACGGATACGGGCGTGAACCCGCCGCGCTCTGGAAGATAGATGTCGCGCTCACCTTTGCGTGCCTGTGACGCATCCGACACGTTCGTGGCTTCGGTGGCGAGATTAATCTCGGGCCGAGGGCCGCTTGCCACAACGCGCCAGTTGAGCGCTTCGCACGGCACGCCCTCCGCCACGCGACCATAGAGCCGACGGTACACATCCTCGAACGCCGCCATTAAATCCGGCAGCATCGTGGCGTGGAGGTCGCCGTTCGGCAGCGGTACCGGCACTTCGTGTCCTTGCCCGCGATAGCGCATTTCGGCAGTGCGGCGATAGGTGATCTGCTCCGGCGCGATGCCCGCCGCCGCCAGCGTCCTGGCCCCGTCGGCTTGCATCTCTCCGAGCAGCGTATTGACGTTTTCGCAGTCGAGGTCATGGAGGGGCGCGAAGAACGAGCGCACGTAATCGAAAGCGAGCGGCGCGACAAGGAAACCGAGCGCCGAGGTAACGCCCGCGCCAAGTGGGATGACGAGTTCGGGTACATCGAGGATTTTCGCGACCCGATACGCATGCACCGGCCCCGCCCCACCGAAGGCGAAGAGCGGATAGGCGCGCGGGTCTTTGCCCCGTTCCACGGCGTGAATGCGCGCCGCGCCCGCCATATTCTCGTTGACGACCTGGTGGATGCCCCACGCCGCGTCAATCGGGGATAGCCCAAGCCGTTCCCCGACGGTGCCAATCGCCCGTTCCGCCGCTGCGGTGTCGAGGGGCATCTTGCCACCGAGAAAGAACGCGGGATCGAGATAGCCAAGCAGCACATCAGCATCGGTGACGGTCGGCGCGGTGCCGCCCCGACCGTAGCAGGCCGGGCCGGGCTGCGCGCCCGCGCTGTCGGGGCCGACCTTGAGCAGGCCAAGCGCATCGGCGCGGGCAATCGAGCCGCCGCCCGCACCGATTTCGATCATCTCAATCACCGGCACCCGCACGGGCAACCCACTGCCGCGCTTGAAACGGTAGACGCGCGCGACCTCGAAATCGGCGGAAACGAGCGGTTCGCCATTCTCGATGATGCACGCCTTCGCGGTCGTGCCGCCCATGTCGAACGAAAGCAGATTGGGTCGCGCTGTCAGTTTGCCGTACTCCGCCGCCGCGAGCGCTCCGGCCGCCGGGCCGGATTCGATCAAGCGAATCGGATAGCGCTGTGCCGTCTCGACCGTCGCCGTGCCGCCGCTGGAGAGCATGATATAGAGTGATGCGTCCCGCATGCCGAGGGCGCGCAGTCGCTCTTCAAGCCGCTGGAGATACGTCTGGACAAGCGGGCGGACATAGACGTTGGCGAGGGTCGTGGAGGTGCGCTCATACTCGCGGATCTCCGGCACGACCTCGGCGGAGAGCGAGACGACGAGTTCGGGAGCAAATGTGGCGAGCGCTTCACCGAGTATGTGTTCGTGCACCGGATTACGGTATGAGTGCAGGAGCGAAACAGCGACCGCTTGCACCCCGTGGGCGCGCATCTGTTCAATGATTGCAGGCAAGGACGACGTATCGAGCGGTTCATGCACGCTGCCGTCCGCCAGCATGCGCTCGTCCACCTCGAAACGGAGGCGGCGCGGCGCGAGGGGTGGCGGCATTTCAAGGAAGAGATCGTACAGGTCATAGCGCCCTTCGTGGCGGATTTCGATGGCGTCCCGGAAGCCGCGCGTCGCGATCAGCGCGGTCTTCGCCCCTTTGCGCTCGATCAGCGCATTGGTGACGAGCGTCGTGCCGTGGATGACATTGCCAACCGCGTCCGGCGATGCGCCCGCGTCGGCGAGTGTTTCGCGCATGCCGGTTTCGACGGCGCGCGCCGGATCGTCGGGTGTAGTGAGGGTTTTGCCGATACTCAGGCCGCCCGTGCGTTCGTCGTACAAAATCAGGTCGGTGAACGTGCCGCCAATGTCAACCCCCGCGCGAAGCGGTCGCGCGCCTCCCGTGTGCATCGCCACGCGATCTCCCCTCGATTCAGCGCCAAGTGTTCACGACCGGATACCGCAGATTACGATGGGATCGGGTACACCGGTCGCGGTAAGAAGCCGATCAGTTTGCGCGGCCAGAACGAAATCCATGTCTTGCCCATGATCGCGCTACTATGAATCGGGCCGAAAAAATGAGAATCCTCGCTCGCATTGCGGTTATCGCCGAGCACGAAAAACTCGTCCGGGCCAAGCGTATACGGGCGGCCATCGGTCGGATACGTGTAGCGCGGCGGTTCGGAGATATTCGTTTCATTGAGCGCGACACCATTGACCATCACTTTATTATCGCGGATGAGTACGGTATCGCCCGGCAAGCCAATGATGCGCTTGATAAACGGCTTATCGTGCGCGACTGGCGGATTGATGACGACGATATCACCCCGTTTCGGCGAATGGAAGAGGTAATATTTTGTTCCGCCAATCGTGATGTTCCGGTAGGCGAGGCGGTTCTCGAGCAAATGCTCGCCATTCTGCAGGCTCGGTACCATGCTCACGCCATCAACAACGACCGCGGGCATCACGAGCCGCATCCCGAAGAACAGCAATGCGGCGATGACGAGCGTTTCGATCAGTTCCCGCGCCGCGCTGGACCGTGCCGGCTGCTCGCGCATCGGCACCACTGGCGACGTCGCATCGTCAACGTCCGCGACCTCAACACCTTCGCTATTCTTTATTGCCACTACCTATCCAATCTGCATCTCCGCGCGTCCCGCACTGATAGGAGCGTACTACGTGGGTGCGGGGTGGTCAACGGCCCGCGGAACCTAACCCCCGGCCCCTTCCTGCGAGGAAGGGGAGTGACGCTCTTTGCGTTTGAGGTGTTCGAGGAATATCACGGCTTTGCGAAGAATCACCCCGTCCTCGCGGGAAGGGGCCGTGGGTTAGGTCGTTCCCCGCGACTGACACGGAAAAACCGGGTATACTCCTGTTAAGCGGCGAGGAGCGGTGTTCCGCGTCGTGCATGCGAAAGGAACCGTTCGTGGCCCATGTCGCATTTGAGAACGCGCAAGCGCCGTTTGTCCTGACGTTTGACGTGGGCACGTCGTCTGCTCGTGCGCTCCTCTATGATGCGCAGGCGCGACCGATTGACGGGATGGCAGCGCAAATAACGCATGAGATGACGACAACCGCCGATGGCGGCGTTTTTTGCGACGCCGATGCACTTGTCGAGCGCACCGCGAAGGTGATTGACGACGTTCTGAATGCAGCAAGCGGACATACCGACACCATCGCTGCGGTCGCATCGGATACGTTCTGGCACAATGTCGTCGGTGTGGACGGCGACGGTGCGGCGATCACGCCGCTCTATACCTGGGCGGACACACGTAGCGAGCATGCCGCCGTTGCGCTCCGGCACCGGCTCGATGAACGGGCCGTCCACGAACGCACGGGGTGCATGCTGCACGCGATGTATCTCCCAGCGAAGTTCACGTGGTTGGCGGAAACCGACGCGGCGCTCATGGATCGCGTCGTCCATTGGATGTCGTTCGCCGAATACTTCCACTTCAACTGCTTCGGCGAGCGGGTGTGCTCGCTCTCGATGGCTTCCGGCAGTGGTTTGTTGCATCTCAACGAGTGCCGGTGGGACGACGAAATTATCAATGCGCTGCCGATTCGCATGGAGCAACTTTCGCCGTTGCGGGACGTAAACGAACCGCTCTCTGGACTTGTCGGCGCATACGCGGAGCGGTGGCCGACGCTCGCGAAGATTCCGTGGTATTTGTCGCTCGGTGATGGCGCGGCGAGCAATCTTGGGAGCGGCGGCGTGGACGGGTCGCGGATCGCCGTCAATGCTGGCACGTCCACTGCAATGCGCTTGGTGCTGCGTGCTGATACCGTGCGGGTGCCGGAAGGCCTCTGGGCCTATCGCGTGGATCGGCGGCATTTCGTCGTCGGTGGCGCGGAAAGCAACGGCGGCAACGTATGGGCCTGGCTGAAGGAGCGTATGCGCCTCGCGGACGATGATGCAACCAGTGCGGCGATTGCTGCCGTACCACCCGATGGTCATGGCCTGACGGTACTGCCGTTCCTCGCCGGTGAACGAAGCCCGAACTACAATGCCCGTGCTCGTGGTGCGATCAATGGCCTCGCCCTTGATACAACGGCAGCGGAAATTGCCCGCGCCTTCCTGGAGGCGATCAGTTACCGACTGACGCTGATGTACCGGATTATCGCGACGGACTACCCGGAGGCGACGGAGATTATCATCAGTGGCGCGGCGCTGTTGCATAATCCAACGTGGATGCAGATGCTCGCGGACGTGCTCGGCAAGCCGCTGACGGTGTCGGACGAAGCGGAAGCGACGAGCCGGGGCGCAGCGCTCATCGCACTCGAACAATTGGGCGCGATACTTTCGTGGGCGGATATGCCGGTCGCGCTCGGCAAGACGGTGACACCGAACATGGAGGCGTATCGTGTGTATCAGGCGGCGATCGCGCGGCAGTCGAACTTGTATGACGCGCTCGTGCCGTCGAGGACCTAGCGTGGAGTCGCATTCGAAACGGAACCGGTGATGTGTCGAACCGCGATTCGCGGTGCTACAAGGAGGATGATATGGTGGCAAACCCACTGACAAAGATCGCGGACTTCGGTCAGAGCGTGTGGTACGACAACATCAGCCGTTCGCTCGTCCGCGATGGCGAGTTGCAGCGGCTCATCAACGAGGACGGCGTTGTCGGCCAAACCTCCAACCCGAACTTCTTCAAGGAAGCGATTGTTGGCAAAACCGACTACGACGATCAGATGCGCGAGTTGGCCCGGCAAGGCAAAAACGGCGATGAAGTATACGAAGTGCTGACGACGACCGATGTGCGCGGCGCATGCGATCTCTTCACGCCCGTCTACAAGGGGACAAACGCCCACGACGGCTACGTCTCCATCGAAGTCTCGCCGACACTCGCGCATGATGCCCAGCGCACAATCGAGGAAGCCCGCCGCCTGTGGAACGTCGTTGATCGTCCAAACGTGATGATCAAGATTCCCGCTGCCCCGGAATGCATCGCAGCGATCAAGCAGGCGCTCAGCGAGGGTATCAATGTCAATGTCACCCTCGTCTTCTCGATCGCCTCGTATCACGACGTGATGAATGCCTACATCGAAGCGATTGAGGCGCGGGTGCAGCGCGGTGAGCCGGTGGATCGTATCGCCTCCGTTGGCTCCTTCTTCGTCAGCCGCGTAGATGTCGCGGTGGACAAGATGCTCGATGAGAAGATCAAATCTGCGACGGGCGCTGAAAAGGAGAAGCTGCAGAGCCTGCTCGGCAAAGCGGCAATTGCGAACGCGAAGGATGCGTACCATACATTCCGGGAGATGTTCAGCGGCCCGCGTTGGGAGCCACTTGCGGCGAAGGGCGCGCAAGTCCAGCGGCCACTCTGGGCGAGCACCGGCGCGAAAAATCCCGCCTATCGCGATATCCTTTATGCCGAAGAATTGATCGGACCGGACACGGTGGATACGATGGGGCCACCGACGATTGAGGCGTTCCGCGATCATGGGCAGGTGCGAAATTCGGTCGAGGAAGATTATGCTGGCGCGAAGCAAGTCTTGAAGGACCTGGCGGACGCGGGCATTGACATGGCGAAGGTGACGCAGGATTTGCAGGATGCGGGCATCAAGCAGTTCGCCGATTCATTCGAGGCCGTCATGAAGGATGTACGGACGAAGAGCGAGGAATTCGGCGCGGCGGGCGCGCAGGCCGCTGGCTGAGGTGGAGAAGTAGACAGTAGTCAGTAGTCAGCATGCGAAGCACTTCTTTCTGACTACTGTCTACTGTCTACTCATAGGAGTTGCCCGGATGCTTGAAACGACCGTTGTGAACCCGTTGCGCGAGGGATTGCGCCTGCAACGCACGCCGGAGCCATGTGTGATGGTCATTTTCGGCGCGTCCGGCGACTTGACGCGCCGAAAGCTCGTCCCTGCACTGTACAACCTCACGCGCGAGCGCCTGTTGCCGGGTGGCTTCACGGTTGTTGGTGTCGCGCGGCGGCCCATCGGTAACGAGACCTTCCGCGATCAAATGAAGTCCGGCATCAACGAGTTCTCGCGCATGCGCCCGGCGCAGGAGACGGTCTGGGAGAATTTCTCGCAGGGCATCTACTATCACCAGAGTGAGTTCCACGACAGCGACGGCTATGCGCGCCTCGGTGAACTGCTCGATCAGATTGATCGCGAGCGAGGCACCTGCGGCAATCGCGTTTTTTACCTCGCGACCGCGCCATCCAACTACAGCGAGATCATCCGGCAACTCGGTGAACACGGGCTAGCGCGGCGCGTCACGCCCGGCGTGCCGGAGGAAGGACCGTGGCAGCGGATCATCATCGAAAAGCCCTTCGGTCACGATTTGGAGTCGGCGCGGGAGCTGAACAATCAACTCGCCGAGGTTTTCTCGGAGCGGCAAGTCTTCCGTATTGACCATTACCTCGGCAAGGAAACGGTGCAGAACATCCTCGTGTTCCGCTTCGCCAACGGCATCTTCGAGCCATTGTGGAATCGCGGGTACGTGGATCATGTGCAGATCACCGTGGCAGAGAGTATCGGTGTCGAGGGCCGTGGCGGCTACTACGAGGAGTCCGGCGCGCTGCGCGACATGGTGCAGAACCACATGATGCAGCTCGTCTCGTTGATCGGCATGGAGCCGCCGGTCTCGAACGACGCGACGGGCGTGCGCGACGAGAAAGTGAAAGTCCTGCACGCGATCCGGCCGATCCACCCGGAGGACGTCAACAAATTCACCGTCCGAGGGCAGTACGGGTCGGGCGACGTTGCCGGTCATCC
>JBBSFO010000024.1:0-17683 GCA_038238655.1 Thermomicrobiales bacterium
ATACCGATGCCGCTATCCGTGATCGCAATCTGTGCCTCGCAACTGGCATTAACACTGGCGGCGAGCGTGATCGTGCCGCAGTCGGGCGTGAACTTGTTGGCGTTCGAGAGGATATTGAGGATCACCTGCCGCATCCGGCCGGCGTCTGCATAGACGGGCGGAAAGTCCGGCGGCACGCTGTACGTGTACCGTTGCCGACGCTGCGCGAATAAAGGCGACAAGATCCGGTCCACACTCGCCAGTTCGTGACGAAGGTCGAGCGCTGTGGGTGCGAGCGTCATCTGCCCCGCCTCGACCTTCGTCAGGTCGAGCACATCATTGATCAGCGTCAGCAGATGCTGGCCGCTACGGAGGATGTCGAGCAAGCTTTCGCTCCGTTCCTCCGGCTCGGTGATGATGTCATCCAGCAGCAATTCGGCGAAGCCGATGATCGCGTTCAGGGGAGTGCGCAGTTCGTGGCTCATCGTTGCGAGGAAGACGCTCTTATGTTTGTTCGCCTCGGCGAGATCGGCATTGAGAAGGCGCAATTCCTCTACTTGCCCTTGCACGCGCTCGTACAACCGGGCGTTCGCCACAGCAACCGCGACTTGTGCGGCGACGCGCTCGATGCGCCGCGCGTCATCGGATGTGAGGACTCCCGCCTCGTTTCCTAATACCGAGAGCACGCCGATGGGCTGCCCCGTGACGACGAGCGGCGCGAGCACGATGTTCGTCGGGTACTCAGACATCGCCAGTCGCGGCGGAAGCGGCAGCCCCTCCGTCACGACGTCACCGATATAGAGTGGTTGCCCGGATGTAAAGACGTAGCCGCGCAACGAGCCTTCGAGTGGGATCTGCTGCCCGCGCTGATTGCCCGCTTCCGCCGTGTCCGTGACAACGAGCAGGTGCTCCATATCCGGTTCGAGGACGCTGATCGAGGCGCGATCGTACGCGACCAGATCGCGCAGCGACGACAGCACCCGATCAAGGACTGTCGTCAGGTTCAGCGACGAACTGACGATCTGCCCGATCGCGTTCAACGCTTCCACGTCGTCGGCGCGCCGCTGCACTTCCTCGGCAAGGCGAGCATTCTGCATCGCGACGGAGAGTTGCTCCGCGACGCGCGCCGCCAAATCAATCTCCGCGTCGGTGAAGCGATGTGACTCCTCCGTCGCGTCAACGCCAATCGTGCCGATCATCTCGCCCCGCACGACGATAGGCACGAGCAGGATGGATTTTGCCAGCCGCATCCGCCATACCTCGCGCTCCACATTGGCGATGGGGTCGTTTTCGATATCGTTGATGGCGAGCGGCGTGAGATGGCGCATCAAGTGTTCGAAGGCCGGGTTGTGCGCGACTGGGATGCGCGTGCGCTTCCAGTCAACACGCCGTGTCGCCGAGGAAAAGGCGACAACCGTTGCGGCGGTGCGATCCTCGGTCAGCATGGCGACGCCGCCTTGCGTGAAGCCAAACAGGTCGAGAAGCGCTTCGGTTGCCGTCTGGCACAACGTGATGAAATCGTGCGACGAGTTGACCGCAATCGCCAGGCGATTGAGGGTCGCCAGTTGGGCGTTCTGGCGGCGCAACTCCTGATTGCTTTCTTCCATCGCCCGCCGCAGGATCACTTCCTGCGACACATCGGTGATCGTCGCGAGCAACCGGACGACCGTACCATCCTGGTCGCGCACCGGAGCGAAGGAAAAATCCCAGTATGCCGGCTCGTCGCCACCGAGTGGGAAGGCCTTGATTTGCAGCGGTTCGCCGACGCGAAGGACATAGCGGCATGCGGCGGCGAAGCGGCGGATATTCGGGTCGTCCGGCAAGTCGCGTATCCGCCGCCCGAGGACCGCCATCTCGCGCCACGGTGCGCCCGGCAGCGAGCGTACCGTCGTATTCGCGGCGAGGATTTCGAGCCGGTGCGCGTCCATGATGACGACACCCATCGGCAGCAGGTCGAGGATCGAACTCGATACGGCATCTGCGCGGGCGAATTCGGTCAATGGCACGGTTTCGTTATGCATGGCCGCCGATCTACGTGTCACACCTCACCTCGCACCATTTGCACGTACAATGATTGTCGCATACGCGCCCGCGAGCGTAAACGTCCGTCCATTCTTTTCACTGGGGGAGTCGTCATACCGCTGCTGATTGCATGGACATTTCTGACTGCGCTGCCGCTCCCCCTGCACCGCGCGCCGAAGCCCGCCGAGCAGGGAGCGGCGGTCGCATGGTATCCGGCGGTTGGCTATGTGCTCGGTGGTCTTCTGGTATGTGCGGATTGGGGAGTGCGCCATACCGCCCTCTCCGCGTTTGTTGTCGCGGCATTGCTTGTCGCGCTGCTCGCGCTCCTGACCGGCTTCCTCCATCTCGACGGGCTGATTGATACCTGCGACGCGGTGTTTGCCCACCGCACGCGCGAGCAACGGCTCGTCATCGCACGCGACCCACGGGCGGGGGCGTTCGGCGTCGTCGGTGTCGTGCTGCTTCTTCTGCTGAAGACGTTATTGCTCGCCGGGCCGCTCGGCGAGCATCGCAGTGCGGCGCTCATCTGCTTTCCCGCCCTTGCCCGATGTGGCATGACTGCCGCAGTCATCCTTCTACCGTCCGCACGGGGTACGGAAGGCCTGGGTGGCAGCGTCAAAGCGCATGCCCCGCCATGGACGCTGATTGTCGCGATCCCAATTACCGTGATCCCAACGATCGTTCTGCTCCGCTGGCATGCACTCGCCCTTGTCGCTGGTGCCGTCATCGGTGGTGCATGCGTCGCCGCCCTCGCCCTCCGGCGACTGGGCGGCACGACGGGCGATGTCTACGGCGCGATCTGCGAGTGCGCGGAAGTCGGCGCACTCCTCGCAGTGGCGATGGTTGGATGAGAACGATTGAACCGCAGAGGCGCAGAGGATGCAGAGAGAAAAAGAGAGTGGAACCACGAAGACACGAAGGACACAACGAGTGAGAGGAGAGAAGGATTGTATGTTTCTTCTCCCTTCTTCGTGCTCTTCGTGTCTTCGTGGTTCAATTTCCTTTTCCTTCTCCCTCTCTGCGTTTCTCTGCGTCCTCTGCGCCTCTGCCGTTCAGGTTGTTTGTCAAGGAGGTTAGCGATATGGGTCGGCTTGTGCTCGTGTTGGGCGGGGCGCGGAGCGGAAAGAGTGCGTTCGCGGAGCGGTTGGCGCGTGCGGAAGGCGGTGATGACGTGCTCTACGTCGCGACGGCCACGGCAACGGACGACGAGATGGCCGCGCGCATCGTCCGCCACCGTGCCGACCGCCCGGCGGTGTGGGACACGGTCGAGTTGCCGATGCGGGCGGGCGATGCCCTGCGGCAGCGCGCGAATCTACCGCGCGTCCTGCTACTCGATTGTTTGACGCTGCTCCTTTCCACCCCTGCTTTCACCGACCCGGACCTGTCCGCCGACGCCATCGAAGCCCACGCTGCTGCCGAAGTGGACGGCCTGCTCCGCCTGCGCGACGGCTATCCCGGCACGCTGATCGTCGTCTCGAACGAGGTCGGTATGGGTCTCCATCCGAACTCCGCGCTTGGCCGCAGCTACCGCGACGCCCTCGGTCGCGCCAACCAACGCCTCGCCGCCCACGCCGATGCAGCGTATCTGCTCGTCGCTGGCATCGCACTCGATCTTCATCACCTCCGAGCGACGCTGCCCGAAGTATCGCAACATTGACGACAACTTTGCCGAAACGTACA
This sequence comes from Thermomicrobiales bacterium, assembly GCA_038238655.1. GTDB lineage: Bacteria > Chloroflexota > Chloroflexia > Thermomicrobiales > JALYUS01 > JALYUS01. The sequence goes on from JBBSFO010000024.1 coordinate 3,682, forward strand.
ATGGGAACGAAATGTACGTTTGGTCATTGTGTAAGGGGCTTTGCATGGACACACTATCTACCGCCGAAGCGCGCGATCAGTTCTCCGACGTTATCAATCGGGCCGCGTACGGGAAGGAGCGCGTCGTCCTAACCCGGCGGGGCAAAGCGCTCGTCGCGGTCGTGCCGATTGAAGATGTTGAATTGCTGCGCGAACTGGAAGATCGCATTGACCTCGAAGATGCGCGCCTCGCGATCGCCGAGGCGGAGGAGAAGGGATACATCCCGTGGGAGACTGTCAAAGCCGGGTTCGTCCGATAGACGGTATACATGGACTATGAAATTCTTGTCACGCCGCAGGCCCAGCGGCAACTAAACGGGCTTGCCGCAACGCTCAGAGCGAGGCTTGAGGAGGTTATTGACCGGCTTGCATCGAATCCTCTATGAGATTCGCGACAAGGTGCTGGTCGTTATTGTGGTGAGAGTCGGGCATCGGCGCGACATCTATCGGTAGGCTACGCTGCGGAAAAAAGCAAGAACGAGGGATACATTTGCCTCCCTCGTTCTCATGTTCGTCTCCGTGTCTTCTCGTCTCTGTGGTGAATCCCTGTTCGCTACCCCTTCACCGCCCCTGCCGTGAGGCCGGAGATGATGCGGCGCTGGAAGAGCAGGACGAGGACGATCAGGGGCAGGGTGATGACGATGGATGCCGCGGTGATCTGACCCCACGGGTACTGCGTGCCGACATCCGCGCCCTCGAACTGCGCGATCACAACGGTCGCGGTCAGTTTGTGTTCCTCACTCATGAAGGTACGGGCGAAGAGGAACTCATTCCATGCCTGGATGAAGAGCAGGATCGCCGCCGTGAAAACGCCCGGCGCGGCGAGCGGCGCGACGATCCGCACAAACGTCTGCATTCGGGTGCACCCATCCACTCGCGCCGATTCTTCCAATTCCAATGGCAGATCGCGGAAAAAGGCGTTGAGTGTCCAGATGCACAGCGGGAGCGTGAACGTGACGTTCGGCAGGATGAGCGAAAGGTAGTTATTCGTCAGGTGCCAGGCATTGAACTGGCGATAGAGCGGGCCGATGATCGCGATGCCGGGGAACATCGCAATTGCCAGCACGAGCGCGAGGATGATGCTCTTGCCGGGGAACTGCAAGCGCGCGAGCGCATACGCGCAGACCGAGCCGATCAGGAGTGAAATCGCCGTCGCGCTCGTGGCGACGATCGCGCTGTTGAGGAGCGAGCGCGTGAAGCGCGTCAGGTGGAAAATCTTGCTGTAGTTCACCCAGTCTATCGGGTTTGGGATGTATTTAATTGGCACCGAGAAGATTGCCGCTTCGCTCTTCAAGGAGGTAATGATCGTCCAGATGAACGGCAGCGTGCAGAACAGAACGAAGAGCGCGATCAGGACATAGAAGAGAATCTGCGCGGGAATATTGGCGCGTTTGCCGTGCCGCGTCGCGGTGGCAGCGGGTGTCCCGGCGACCGGGCGGGCGATCTGGGGCGCGGTCATGACCGTCCTCCTTGCGTGGGCGTGCCGAGTATCTTGATGAAAAAGAAACTGCACAGGAGCACGATCAGGAAGACGGAGACGGCGAGGGCCGAGCCGTAGCCGAAGTTCAGGCTGGTGAAGAGGCTGTTGTACGCATAGAGCACGAGTGATTCGGTGGATTGCCCCGGCCCGCCGTTGGTCAGCACCTTGGGGAGGTCGAAGATGCGCATCGCGTCAATCGTGCGGAAAAGCAGCGCGACGAGGATCGAGGGCTTGACGAGCGGCAGCGTGATTTTCCAGAAGTTCTGCCACGCGTTCGTACCATCAATCGCCGCCGCTTCGTACAGATCGGCGGGAATCAACTGCAATCCAGCCAGCAGCAGGAGCGCCATGAACGGTGTCGTCTTCCAGATTTCCGCGCCGATCATTGCCCAGATCGTCAGGTCCGGCCGAGAAAGCCAGATGATCGGCTTGTGGATGATGTGCAGTTTCATCAGGATGTCGTTGAAGACGCCGTACTGCGCGTCGTAAATCCACGACCACATCTTCGCCGAGACGACGGTTGTGAGCGCCCACGGGACGAGGACCGAGGCACGCACGATGCCCCGCCCTTTGAAGGCGCGATTGAGCAGCAGCGCGATAATCATGCCGAGGGTCAGTTCCACGCCGACGGAGAAGACGACGACACGGAGCGTCACCCAGAGGGCGTTGTGCCAGCGCGCGTCCTTGAGTACGTCCACGTAGTTCCGCAGCCCGATGAATGGGCGCGGCTGGTTCTCGAAACGCAGGCTGATCTTGTGCATGCTATCCCAGATGGATCGGGCCAGTGGATAGAATGCGACAAGAATGATGGTAATGACCGCCGGGGCGACGAGCGCGATGCCGAGCCGGGCATCTGCCTGCGCTTGCGTCGAGCCTCGCCGCCGTGACGTGACCGCGCCGACGGTAGTCGTCGCGGTTTGCTCCGTCGCCATTGGGCCCTCCATAGTCGCCAGCAGTCAGTAGTCGGTAGTCAGAACGGGACCATATCCCTCTGACTACTGACTATTGACTACCGACTACCGACTACTGCTTGATAATCTTCCGCATCCCGTCCGCCATGTCCTTGATGCCTTGCTCGACGGACTTCTGCTTCGCCATCACCGCGCCGAAGCTCGGCTGGAGCGCGTCAGCGGACATCTGCGGGTAGAACGGCGTCACCGGGCGCGGCTTGAGCGCCCCGAACGATGTCTGCGCGGACTTCGCGTAGGGGTATTTCTTCTGAATTTCGGCATCGTCGAAGATCGCCGGGCGCGAGGGCAAGAATGCACCATCAAGGAACTGCGCCTTCTGCTGCTCGATGCCGGTAAGAATCTTGATGACCTCGATCGTCTCTTTCGGCTTCTTGGAGAACTTCGAGACGCCGAGGTTCCAGTCACCGAGGCAGCCGGGGCCGGGCTTCGTTCCATCCTTCGAGGGCAGCGTCGTGATGTCCCACTGGTCGGTCGTGATCTTGGAGTCCGGCTGGTACAGCGGATTGACATTGCTGTACCAGAGCCGGATCATCGCCGCGCCGCCGGAACGGAACTGATTGATGACGTCCGCGCCCTGCTTGTATTGCAGCGTGGCTTCCGGCGTGATCTTCTCTTTGTACACGAAGTCAAAGACCTTCTGCAGCGAATCCACGCCCGCCGAGCTTTTGTCGAGGGTGACGTTCAGCTTGTCATCCACGAGGTCGCTCCCGTAGCCCCAGAGCACTTCGAGCCAGTTGATGATACCGCCCTCAGTTTGGCTCAGTTGCTCGACGAAGCCCGCCATCTCCGCTGTTTGCAGTTTCTTTGCGGCGGCGATCAGGTCATCGTAGGTCTTCGGTGGTTGGAGGCCCGCCTTCGCAAAGAGGTCCTTGCGGTAGTACAGGCCGGGGCCGTTGTTGAACCACGGGATGCCATACAACTTACCTTCGTAGGTCGCGCCGTCGAGGGTTCCCTTGAAGAACTTCTCGCGCTCGCCACCCGCCACGACATCGTCCACAGGGATCGTCCAACCCGCTGCCGCGAACTCCGGCACGAACGGCACGTCCATCGAGACCATGTCTGCGCTGGAATCCTTGGAGGTCGCGACGGTGACGAACTTATCGTGCAGGCTCGTCGTGTCCGCGCCCTGCTCCTGATAGGAAATCTGCAAGGTCTTGTTCGCCTTGTTGAAGGCGTCCACCTGCTTGACGCGGTAGCCCGTCGTGTCGCGGGCAGCGAACCAGTTGATCGTCGTCGAGCCGCTTGGCGGCACGTTTGGCGTCGTCTGCGCCGCGCCTGCGGCACCGGTCGTCGCGACAGGTGCAGTGGTGGCCGCACCACTCGCCGGAGCAGTCGTCGCGGCCGCGCCCACCGTTGTGGCGGCGGGCGCGGTGGTCGCCGCACCCGCCGCTGGGGCGGTTGTGCCGCTCGCGGCCTTGGGCGTATCCGTTGCCTTACTGCCACCGCAGGCGGCGAGGATCGCCGTCCCCGCTGATACCGCAGCACCGAGCAGGAAATTACGGCGACTCACCGATTTCTTGATCATCTCACGTTGATTCACGCCGGACGCTCCTTTGTGCGCGTCAATCACTGACGCGGGACTGATAAAAACTCATTCCTCCGGTTGGGGCACGTATGCTGTCGTGTACCTCCTTGTCATGCAAAGAAAAGCGGCGCTCGCACTCCGAATGTGTAGTGCGACGGCTGCCGGAAGAAAGAGCGACAAGAATGATCGAGACGACGGTGTTGAACGGCAATTCTCCATTGTTGCATTGCCGAGGAGCATAGACCGCCCGCACGTCAATGTCAATACCGCCGAAACGCGTCGCGATGCCCTATGCAAGCGACCGAAGCAGCAGACCTGCGAGACATGCGGTCATAATGGTCGCGAGGGGTTTCGTACCTGCATCCCTCGCACGTTGGCAGGGCGCCGTACGTGCATGATCGGCCTATTATAGACAGAGAAATGGAGTGGATACATGAAATATTTCGTCACCGGGGCGACAGGTTTTATCGGCGGTCGGGTGGCACGGCAACTCGTCGCGGCGGGTCATAAGGTCGTCGCCATCGCGCGCGATCCGGCGAAGGCGACGGACCTTGCCGATCTCGGCATCGCTGTCCATCGGGGTGACGTGACGGAGAAGGAGAGCATGCGCGTGCCGATGCGCGGCGCGGACGGTGTCTTCCATATCGCGGGATGGTACAAAGTCGGCGTCAAAGATGTGCGCGATGGTGAGCGGATCAATGTTGCCGGAACGCGGAACACCCTCGAACTCATGCGGGAACTCAGCATTCCGAAAGGTGTGTACACGAGCACGCTCGCCGTCTTTTCTGATACCCACGGGCGGTTGGTCAACGAGACATATCGGTACAACGGCCCGCATCTCTCCGAATATGACCGTACCAAGTGGGTCGCGCACTACCAAATCGCCGATCCACTGATTGCGGCAGGTTTGCCGCTCGTGATTGTCCTGCCGGGGGTCGTGTATGGGCCGGGCGACACGAGCAGCGTCCGCACGACCTTTCGTCAGTATCTCCGTCGCAAACTGCCCGCGATCCCGGCGCATACCGACTTTTGCTGGGCGCATGTGGACGACATCGCGCGTGGTCACATCCTCGCGATGGAAGCGGGCGCGCCGGGCGAGAGCTACATCATTGCGGGGCCGGAGCATACGCTTGTGGACGCGATGGAGATTGCGGAAAGGATTACAGGTATTCCCGCGCCCCGCTTCCATATCCCATCAGCCGCGATGAAAGGGATCGCGACGATGATGGGCGTCGTGGGAAAAGTGCTGCCTGTGCCGCCGCACTACAGCGCCGAATATCTCCGGGTCGGCGCGGGTACGACCTACATCGGCGACAATACAAAGGCGCGCCGCGAACTCGATTATGTTCCGCGACCACTCGAAGAAGGGTTACGTGAAACGCTGCATCATGAAATGGCGCTGCTCGGTATGCCGATCCCCGCGAGGAATAGCGGTATCGCGGGGTAGGGACGCGCAGCCGTGCGTCCTCATGTTCATCCTACGACGCCGGGAAGAGCGAGAAGTGGGTGTGTGTCGCCAGCCAGCCGCCGTCGCGGCGGACGAAGGTGAAGGTGGCGCGACCGGGGCGCGGGAAGGGCGTGCCGTCCGGGCGGAAACCTTGCGAGGTCCAGATGAGGACGGCCCACGCGACATCGTCCGCACGGCGCCAGTGGAGCGTGTCGAGGTCGAAGGTGAAGCCTTGAATCGTCGGCCAGATATGCCGCCACTGCTGTGCGATCAAGTTGTCCCGCCCCTCGACCATCGCCGCTTTCGTCCCGAATGAGACGACCTCCTCGGCGATCATCGGACGCGCACCATCGAAATCCTGCGCGCGGACATACGCGGCGAAGGCTTCCAGCCAGTCGCGCAGTTCGGCTGCCGTCGTGTCGCTCATCGTGGTATCTCCCGTGGCGTTGCGGCGATTGGTCGTTGCGGCATGCGTGCGCCATCCGTAGTTGCGGCCAACGCCGCGAGCAATTGGAGCATCCGGTCCGCCGTCTGCGCGTCCATGCCGCGTACGGCATCGGGCAGGGCGAAGTGCAACGCGTGTGGCGGCAGCGGTGCGTCGCCGTACTGCTCCGCAGCGTCCAGCCAGCCCGCGCCCTCCACGAGTGTGCAGGCGGCGAAGGTCTCGGCCGTTCCGGTGACGCGGAACCGACCGAGGGCGTGGCCTTCCTGTGCATCAACGACGGTGAATTGCACGCCCTCGGCGATGCCGTGGCGGCGACCGAGCGGCAGGGTACAGACGAGTTCGTCGCGGGCGTTGCGATGGCACCGCCACAGATGGGCCGCTTGCCGTGCGACCTCGTCGGCGGCGATGATCGTTTGCAGGGCATTGGCGAGTTGCTGGCCGGGATGGGGCGCATTCTTGATCGTCGCAAGCGCCTGCTCCGCCTCGCGTTGCGCCCGCTCCGCGCGGACGGTCACGGCTTGCGCCTCCACTAGCGCGCGTTCGAGGCGATCGGCGTGCGCCGCCAGTTGCTCGTTTTGCGCGGTCATTGCCGCGACAGGCGCAGTGCGCCGGGTCAGCAATCGTGCCGCGATGCCTGCCAAGGTGAGAGCGAGTGCTGCAACGGCGGCGAGCGCGACGATGATAATCTGGATAAGCACGCGGTTTGCGCGGACAAAGCCGTCCCACCCAACGACGCTGACAGTCGCGACGAAAACGCCGTTGCAGACAAGTTCCACGATGAGGAACCATCCCAGGAATTGCACGAGGCGCGGCGGGACGTTCGGTTGTGGGGCGATGATACGCTCCTGCATACTGGCTCCTCGTCGCCTAAAAATCCTCGATGAATCCGGTCTCCGGGCGTGCATCATCGCCCGACGCGGCGTGCCACGCTTCGATCAAATCGGGTGCGTCCGCGATCCCGGCAAGCGTCGCGTCCGGGGTAACTGTGCCGGTATAGGCGGTGTTGTCCGGGTTCGCCGCGCCATGGACGAGCACGCCGCGCATCCCCGCCGCGTGTGCCCCCTCGATGTCGGCGAGCAGGCCGTCGCCGATCACGACAATCGTCGCGGGGTCGAGTTCCCACGCGGAGGCAATCGCGACGAAGAGGCGCGGATCGGGCTTCCGCGCACCGGCGAGCGCCGAACTCATCACCGGGCTGAAGAAGGGGCGCAGGCCGATCTTCGCCACCGCTTCCTCGACAAAGAGATGCGACGGCGCATTGGAAACGACCGCCAGCCGGAAACCTTCGGCGTTCAGCGCCTCGACGGCATCGAGCGCGCCGGGCAAAATCCGCCACGCTTCGAGTTCGGGCGCGAAATAGGCGCGCTGCGCTGCCTCGCTCGCTTCGGGCGTCAGGTGGTAACCAAAGCCGTCGAGTACGCGCGCTGTCACCCCTTCGACGGAGAGTTCGCGGTAATTACCGCCGTTCGCGGCGAGATCTGCCTCGAAGGTTGTTTGGAGCGCGCGCGCAAAATCGTCCGGCGCAATCTCAATGCCCGTGGTGCGCAGATAGCGATACAACGCCTGTGCGCCCTGCTCCCACGCCGCGCGGAGTTCCTGTCGCGTGCCCGTAAAGGTCGCGAGCGTCCCCATCAGATCGAAAATGATGCCATACACCGGCGCCGTGCCCACGTCCCACCCTCCGCTTCCTCGTTGCCCGCAGTGTACACGAAGAGTGGGCAGTGGGCAGTGGGCGGTGAGTAGAGATAACTCGCGAAACGCTTCCGCTTCCGACTATTCACTGTTCACTGCTCACCGCTCACTGCCCACCTAGATCGGCAGTTTGCGGAAGATTGGGTCGGGGATCGCACGGAGGAGCAGCATGATGTAGCGCCAGAACCCTGGCGAATACACGACCGCCCCACCGTGCGTCATCGCGCGGTGAACGTCGCGCGCGATGCGCTCCGGCGGCACGAACAGGAAGTTCTTCGGCAGATGCGCGGTCATCGGTGTGTCCACGAAACCCGGTTTGATCGTCACAACCGCGACGCCCGCCGCACTCAACCGACCGCGCAATCCTGCGAGGAAGGTATTGAGCGCCGCCTTCGCCGCGCCGTAGACATAGAGCGATTTTCGTCCCCGATCCCCCGCGACGGACGACATAACGGCGATCGTGCCGCGCTGCTGCTTCTCCATCAGATTGGCAAGCGGCGTCAGCAACGCGATGACACTCGTGCAGTTCGTCGCCCATTCCTCCATCGTCCTGGCGACGGACGCTTCGCTGGCAGCCTGATCGCTGAGCGAGCCGTGGGCGATCAACACCATGTCGAGCGTGCCGAGGGCGGCGGTCGCGGCATCCAACATTGCGGCGTGCGCGGCGATGTCGGTCAGATCGAGCGCGTACGTGTCGGCATCTGTCGCGCCGCAGACGCGTAGATCGTCGCGCACGGCGTCCAGTTTGCTCGTGGAGCGGCCAACGAGGAAGAAGCGCGCGCCCTCCGCCGCGAAAAGCCGCGCGGTTGCGTGGGCAATCGCCGAGGTCGCGCCGATGATGAGGATGTTTGCCATGCTGCTCCTGCCTACCTTGTCGTACGAGTGACACGCCGCCAAAAACTGGACGAGAACTGCGGGTCCATGTGGCAGGCGAACGACTGCCATTGGGGGAAAAACGCCGCGAAACTTTCCACGCTCATCCGCGCGTCCTTTGCCGGATAGACCGCGCCGCCGCTCGCTCGCACGACCGCATCGAGTTCTTCGAGCAGGCGCAGCGTCCCGGCGCCGTGGAAAGGAAAATCGAGCGCGAGCGTGATGCCCGGTCGTGGAAACGAGAGCATGCCGGGGGAGGGAAGGTCGCCAAAGGTCTTGAGGACGACGAGAAACGACCCTTCGCCGGAGCGGGTGATGCGCGTGAAAATCTCTTTAATCGCGGCATTGTCGTTGTCGAACGGCACGACGCACTGGTATTGGAGGAAGCCGCGCGTGCCGTACATGCGGTTCCAGTTTTTGATCGCGTCGAGCGGGTAGAAAAACGGATCGTACGGGACGGTCTTGCGCACCGACTTGGCACGCTGCCGGTGGTAAATCGCCGTATTGAAGGCTTTGACCGTCCAGGTGTTCAGGAGTGCGCCGGGCATGTCCATCGGGACGCCAATCGAGGGTTTGTGAGGCGATGCCCGATTTGCCAGTTCCGGCGACGCGTTGTGGTTGCCGCGCAGGAAGTGGCCGCGAATATATCCCTTGCCCCCGAACAGGCAGTCGGTCCAGGACATCGTGTACTCGAACTCCGCGTCCGATGTGGCGGTGAGAGCGAGGAATTCATCGAGCGAGTCGAAGCGAATCTGCTCCTCATCAATCCATGCGTTGGTGATTGGTTTGAGACGAATCTCCGCCCAGGTGATGAGGCCCGTCAGGCCAAGCCCGCCAATCGTCGCACGATACAGCGGCGCATGTTCATTGGGTGAGCAGAGCAGTCGCTCTCCCGATGAACGGACGAGTTCGAAGCGGGTGACATGTCGCCCGAAGGTGCCCGCGCGATGATGATTCTTGCCGTGGATATCGTTCGCGATTGCGCCGCCGACGGAGACGTATTTGGTACCGGGGGAGACGGGCAGAAACCAGCCGCGCGGGACGAAGTGGTCGAGGATGTCCGCGAGCAGGACCCCCGCCTCGCATTGCAACAACCCCGTCGCCGCGTCGAAGGCGATGAATCGCCGCAACCCCTTTACATCGAGCGCAATCCCGCCCGCGTTCAGGCAACTATCGCCGTAACTGCGCCCATAGGCATACGGCAGGACGCTCGCCGGGAGCGCTGCCAGATCGGGCAGATCATCCCGCCACTGGATCGGCACAACCTCGCGCGGCGCGACGGTCGGATACCGCCCCCAGGATTCGTACTGCGACTGCGGCCCCATACGTCCCTCTCCACCATTCCATCCCAGTATCACCGCCGTGCCCACAGCGGCGACCCACTATAGGTGTCGCATTCCTCGCAAGTCAAACGAAAGCGAATCGAAACCGATTGAACCGCAGAGACGCAGAGAACGCAAAGGACACAAAGGACACAGAGGAGAGAAATAGAGAGAAGAAAGAACAAAAATGACGAATGCCGGTTCCCATTATCTTTTCCCTCTGCGTTTCTCTGCGTCCTCTGCGTCTCTGCGGTTCAATCGGTTTCGTCCCGCCTTCAATCTCAATCCGCGATGCCGCACCAGCGGAGGATCGTGAGGGCGTCCACGCGCATTGCCTGGCGGATTTCTTCTTCCAGCACGAACTCGTCCGTGTAATGGGCGAGGGCGACGTCACCCGGCCCGAAGAGCACTGCGGGGACATGGGCAATATCGGTGAAGAAGCGCATGTCCGACCCCCACGCGACGCCCTCGACGCCTGGCTCGCGCCCCATCGCATCCACAAAGGCGTCGTGGAGCGTGCGGACAAGCGGATGGTCTGCCGCGATTTCCGCTGTGCCGAACTGCGCGCCGTACCATACCAATTCCGGCGGATGATCGCGCAGCCACGGATCGGCCTGCGCGGCGGCGGCCAGTGTGCGCGCGAAACTGGCGCGCACGGCCTCCATATCCTCGCCGGGGAGGATGCCGAAGCGTCCTTCTGCAACCAACGTTTCCGGCACGGAGGAAGGCCAGTTGCCCGCTTCCAGCCGCCCGACATTGAAGGGAAACTTATTCGGCAGATGTTCATAGAGCGGGTGATGGATGGTTCGGTTCCGCTCGGCTTCGAGCGCGAGGAGCGCGGCGTGGAGCGGATACCAGTGTTCGAGTGCGCTTTCGCCCTCGTAGCGCAGTGCGGCGTGGGCCGAACGGCCATGCACCGTAATACGGAACATCAAGCAGCCACCCCCGGCGGGCGTAATGTTCAGTTGCGTCGGTTCCGCGATCAGCACACCGTCCGCGATGTGGCCGCGCAGAACCGCCGCAAGCGTGCCCGCCCCACCGCTTTCTTCCGCGATTACCGACTGCACCATCACGTCGCCCCGTAGGCGCACACCCGCCGCTTGAATTGCCCGGATCGCCCCGATGCCCGCGATCAGACCGCCCTTCATGTCGGTCGAGCCGCGTCCGTAAATGCGTCCTTCCGCCCGCGTCGCGCTGAAGGGGGGATACGACCAGGCCGCCTCGTCTCCCACCGGCACAACGTCAATATGGCCATTGATCGCGATAGAGCGGCCACCGCCCGTGCCCTTGAGCACACCGACGACGTTGGGGCGCCCGGTGAAGGGCGGCTCCTCCGCGACATATTCGGGGTACCCGGCATCGCGGAATGCTTCGTGCTGTGGTTCCCACATGTCCACATCCATGCCCGACGCCCGGAGCAGCTCCGCCATTAGGTCCTGCACGCGTCCCTCGTACCCGGTGATACTTTCGCGTTGCACCGCCGCCTGAATCCGGGCGACGGTCGGCTCGAACTCGGCTTCGACTGCCGCCAGTACGCGCTGCTCGATCTCGGAATACGCCACGGTGTCTCCCTTCGTGTGCATCGTGGATCAATAAATGAACCGGCGGGAGAGGCTTCTCCCGCCGGTTTCACATGTGCCATTGACGCGTGCGGTCGGTACTGCGTGAATCAGGTCTTCTGGCAGTTACCGCGCGAGTCCGCTTCGCAGACGCGACCGTTGGCATCGCGCGTGTATGTGTCGAAACTACCGCCGCGCACATCGTAGACGATCGGGTTGCCATTGCCGTCAATACCAACAATCGGCCCCGCCGCCGTGACTCCGAGGTTGCCGCCGCCACCGCACCCGTAAAAGCCGCAAGTATTGGTGACGCATCCATTCACCGTGCATGTCGGGCCGAAGCAGCCGTTGACCGCGCATACCGGCACGCCGCACCCGGCGACATTGCACACGCCGGTCGTCGGGATGCCGCAACCATTGACCGTGCAGACCGTACCGGCAGGATAGCAGGCGTTCGGCGTGCAGAATGCAAAGCCGTTGTTGATGTTCCCGGGAATCGTCGCCGTACCATTATTGACGTACCCAGGGCTCGACACGACGATCACATTCGAGTTCGAGTCCTGCCCCGGAATGACCGTCACAAGCCCGTCCGCCGCGACCGGCGCCGCTATAGCGAGCATAAGGATCGCGAAAAGCGTGCCGGTGATTCCGGCCGCAAACCAACGACTGAAACGATTGTCCCTCATCACTTTCTCCTACCTGTGCAACCGAACGCCCACGCAAATTCGCGGTTCTTCTCATAGTATAAACGATGCAACAACCTTTGCGGTTGCACAAATGCAAAAAAAGTGTTGCGATTTCGGTTGGAAACGCCCGATCCGCCTATGAAATGCGCCGGGTCCGACCAAACGCCGCATCGCGGACGCGTCCGAGTGGCCCGGATGCGGCGGCGGTCACTTTGCGAGCGGCAAAGCTCGTCTCAACGGGGCGGTGATCCGCATCGGCGGCGAAGGGCGAATCAGGCCCGACGGTCTGGAAGAGTTCTTCGGCGATCACCGCCTTTTCCGGTTCCGCGATCACATGACGGATGAATTCGTCTACCGCCGGGTTGTAGCGCGGCAGCGAGTCGTAGTCATCGAGGAGCGATTCGAAGAGGACATATTTGCGATCCCCGATCCAGCCGCGCACGATCTGCATAAACGGTAGCAGAAGGACGAGGCAGCCGAATCCGAGCGACTGATAGACGGTCGTGGCGCGCGGCAGGGCGATACCGACGAGGATGACACCGCCGATCACCAAGCCGACCCAGAGGAAGAAGCGGCGTGGCGCGATCGCCCATGTCCGCCGCCGCATCAGCGGGGCGAGGCGGAGATCGTACCGCGCGAGGGCGAGCATCCGATATTCGCCCGGCGCGTCGTCCTCCGGCAGCACGAGCGCGAAGCGAGACCACGGCGGATAATACACGCGCGACAGCATCACGCCGATAAAAACCAGCCATTCGCCGGTCAGAAGCGCGGGTTGCCGCATCGCAATCGGCAGCGTGCCAAGGAGCGCGACGACGACCGCAGCAACCGTGAGTGGAATATTGCCGCGCACGCTCGCGCGGAAGAACCAGCCGAGTTCCGCGCGCGGCCTGGGGATGCGATATTCCTGCCCACGCTCGGTAAAGGTGACGGAATAGGTCGCCGCCAGCAATCGCCCGAGGTCTTTGAGCGCCCCGGCGTTTCCTTCCCAACCGGGGGGCAGCGCCTCATGGGCGATCACCCCCTCGATCCGGCGTCGTACGGTCGCGCTTTCCGGTCCGTCGGCGTACACCGGAGGCCCGTCGAGTGGCAACGTGAGTAGCGGTGTGGCGCTCTGCACGTCAGCATACACAGCGAGTGTCGGAGCGGTGTTTGGGGGCGCGGCGGTCGTAACCATGCGAGGTGAGGTCCTGTTCACGAAAAAAGCGTGACCCGCGCCGGGTCACGCTCGCATTGTACCGCGCCGATGGCGTCGCGTCAGGGTCAGGCATGCACCTCGGAGCCGTCTACACCGACGAATGTCACCTGATCGAGCACATCGTCGAGGCGCGCCGGATCGCGGACGACCTGCATCGCGCTCATTTTCGTCTCGACGGGCATCCGGAGCGTGTACTGCGTGCCACCGACCGTGACGGATGTGGGCAGCGTGCCACTTTCCTCCGCCTTCATCGCGACTTCCTGCTTGAGGTCATCGAATGTGACCTTTGCCATGACTTCGCCTCCTTCGTCGTACACTCGGTGCGTCACATTAAGTGAGTATGCAGAGCGCGTGCCACGGGAAAATAGTGAATGCATCAGTAACGTAGGGCACCGTCGGGGTTGCTACGATTCGCGGGTGCGCAGAAATGCCTCGCCCGTCCATTCGAAGACATCGGCGATTTGTCGTGCCTTCCATGCGGTCACGGGCGGCAGATCGTCAGGGCCGAACCAGCCGATTTCGGCGATCTCGTCCGCTTGCAGGGTGAGCGTGCCGCCGGTGACGACGCCATTGAAGACGAAGACGAACAGGCGACGCGGGCGGTTGAAGTAGACGCCGATCAGTCCACGCGGTGCGACGGTCAGCCCGATCTCCTCTTGTGCCTCGCGGACGGCGGTCTCGTCGGGGGATTCGCCCGCTTCCGCACCACCGCCGACGAAGTCCCAGACCCGGTCGCCGTATGCCTGATGGATCAGGAGTAGTCGCCCG
>JBBSFO010000025.1:0-17617 GCA_038238655.1 Thermomicrobiales bacterium
GATGAAGCCGACGACCGTGTGGCCGGCGGTCAGTTCGCGGATGCTCCTGGGCCGTTGCTGTGTTGCACTCATGGATGTCCGGCTCCTTTCAAAAAACGACATGTCCCACATGGGTTTGCGCAACATGGATGCCACAGGGGTCGGTTCAGTCCCCAATTCTCGCCCGTGGTATACTGACCCTCCGACGCGCGGCCGGGCAGTGCGAACCGGGAGAATAGCGGGGATGTCGGCGTGCGATGGATCGCGATGGGATTGATGATACTCGGCGCGCTGCTGCTCGCGATCTCGCTGTTTGCGGATGCGCTCGGGATTGGCGCAGCGGGCGGCGACTTCGGCTGGAAACAGTTGATCGGCACGGTGCTCGGGGCGGGGAGTTGCCTGGGCGGCGCGCGCGGGTGGTGGGATCTGTCCCGCACGCGCCGAGATGAAACGGAGTGTGAAGGTTGAAGGGAGTCATCCTCGCGGGGGGGCTGGGGACGCGTTTGTATCCGCTCACCCATGCGACGAGCAAGCAACTCTTGCCCATTTACGACAAGCCGATGATCTATTACCCGATTCAAACGCTCGTGCGCGCCGGGGTGGATGACATCATGGTCGTCACGGGCGGACCGCACGCGGGCGATTTCCTCCGCGTGCTGCGCAATGGGCGGCAGTTCGGCGTGCGCCACCTCGAATACATGTATCAGGAGAACCCGGAAGGCGGGTTGGCGCAGGGGCTTGGCTTGTGCGAGGAGTTCGTCAACGGCGATAGTGTTGCCTTCATCCTCGGGGACAACACGACAGATGCCGAGATCCGCCATGCGATCGAGCGGTTCGCGGGGGGCGCGATGGTTTTCCTGAAGCATGTGCCCGACCCGGAACGGTTCGGCTGCCCGGTCTTTTCCACCGAGGACCCGCTACGGATCGAGCGGATCGAAGAGAAGCCCGCCTACCCCGGCAGCCCCTATGCTGTCACCGGGCTGTATCTCTACGACGCGCACGTCTTCGACTACATCCGTGGCATCACGCCGTCCGAGCGCGGGCAGTTGGAGATCACCGACGTGAATAACGCCTACTTGCGCGACGGCAAACTGGCCTGGGAAGAGTTGGATGGCTTCTGGAGCGATGCCGGAACCTTCGAGAGCCTCTATCGTGCCAATACCTATTGGGCAGAGAAAGCCCTCGGAGACCGGGCCTAAACGAGTACTGCGTGCTGAGTATTGAGCGATGTGTAACCGAGACCGAGGTGGTAGCGACGACGCGAGGGGTCTTCCCTCAGTCCTCAGCCCTCAGTCCTACGAGGATGACGTGATGCTTGAACAGGAAGAACACTACGCCGCAGATGCGATTGCGCGGGCGCTTCAGGAGATGGGGTATGCACTCCCGCCGAAGTTGCCGACGCTCCGGCGTATCAAGTTCGAGGGCAAGTGGGGCGTCGCCTCGACGATCGCGATGCAGATGGCGAAAGGCGACAAGGCGAAAGCCACCGAGGTCGCCGAGGGTGTCGCGGAGCGGTTGCGCGCGCTCCATCACTTTGCGGATGTCTACGCCGAAAATGGCTATATCAATTGCATCTTCGATTTCGACACCGTAGCGACGGCGGTGATCCAGTCCGTCCTGTCGGCGGGTGACGCGTACGGTCAGGGTGCGGCGATCCCCGGTCGCGTGATGATCGAGTACGCGCAACTCAACACGCACAAGGAATTTCACGTCGGCCATCTGCGCAATGTGGCGCTCGGTGCGGCGCTCGTGCGGATTATGCGCTTTGCCGGGTACGACGTGATCGCCGCTTCCTATATCGGTGATATTGGGAAGCACGTCATCATGTGCCTATGGTGCTATCGCGCGTTCCACCTCGGTCAGGAACCGAAAGACCCCGCGCAGCGCGGGCGGTGGCTCGGTGAACGGTATGTCGAGAGCAATCAGCGACTCGCCTACCGCAAAGATGTCAGCGATTTCATCGCGCGGCTCGTGCTGGAAGACATGGTCTTCAACGGCCAGGTTGACTCGATCATGAAGGAACTGATCCATGCCGGCGTCCCCAATGGGGATGTCGCCAAACTGCTTGGCGTGCTCGTCAGCCACAAGGCGTTCGATCCGACCGCCTACATGAATGACGAAATGATCCCGATCTTCTGGAAGCATATCGGCGCGGAGTTGCGCTCCGAAAAGAAACGCGACACGATCAAGCACCAGGTGGACGGTCTGAACTCCGATTCTCTCGCCGGTCTGTGGACGGAGTACCAGCGACTTGACGCGCATTTTACTGAGTGGTGGGCACCAAGCGCGACGTGGGAAGCCGACGTGCGCGCCCTTTTCCTCGCGTGGGATCGCAAGGAGAAAGAGGTCGTCGCGCTCTGGGAAACGACGCGGCAGTGGAGCCTCGATGAGTTGCTGCAACTGTTCGCGCAACTCGACGCGCCGATTGATGTCTATTTCTACGAGAGCGCAGTTGAGGAACCGGGCCGCGCCATCGTCAAAGACCTGCTCGAACGCGGCATCGCGGAGGTCAGTGACGGCCTCCCCGTCGTCAAGATTGACGAGAAGTTGGGACTCACAAAGGAGACCTATCGAACCCTCCCGATCCTTCGCTCCGATGGGACGACGCTCTATGCAACGAAAGACCTGCCGCTCGCGGCGGTGAAGTTCGATCAGTACCACATCGAGCGCTCCATCTACGTCGTTGATGCACGGCAGTCGTTTTATTTCCAGCAAATCTTCAAGATATTGGAACTAATGGGCTTCGCGCAGGCCGCGCAGTCGCGCCACCTTTCCTACGAGTTCCTGACGTTGCCGGAAGGGGCGATGTCATCGCGCTCGGGCAACGCGGTTTTCTTCGAAGATGTCGCGGCGGACGCCATTCAGCGGGCGCGTGCCGCCGTGGAGGAGAAGAATCCCGATCTGCCGGAGGAAACCAAGGCGGCGGTCGCGAGTGCGGTCGGCATCGGCGCGCTCTTGTACGGTATGGTGGATCGCGATAACAACAAAGAGATCGTCTTCGATTGGGAGCAGGCGCTTGCTTTCGATGGCCATGCCGCACCGTATATTCAGTACGCGCACGCTCGCGCCTGCCGCATCCTTGAACGCGCGCAGACCGAGGGCATCGCGCAGCCCGACGCGGCGACCGCCGTGCATCTCAGCGCCCCCGCGCCCGAGGAAATGGACCTTCTGGAGCAGATCGGCGCCTTTCCGGTGGAAGTCCGCCGCGCGGCGGATGCGGACAAGCCGCTGATCATCGCGAACTACGTCTACGACCTCGCCAAGCGCTTCTCGGATTTCTACGGCGCGTGCCCGGTCATGCAGGCAGAGCCGGAAGTCCGCTCCACCCGCCTCGCTCTCGTGGACGCCACCCGCCAAACCCTCGCCAATGGCCTCGCCCTCCTCGGCATCCACGCCCCAAGCGTGATGTAAATGCATCAGCCCCAGAGACACAGCGGAGAGAAAAAGAGACATGGAGAATTATATCAATGGCTCTCTCTCTCTCTGTGCCCGCTGCGTCCTGTGGCTAGATCCCTACGGCCACAGGGCAGATGTCTATGAGTATTGAGGCAGGGCGGAATCGGTTGCGGGAGGGGCCGGTGGTGCCGGTGCTCGCACCGCTCTGGCTTGGGTCGGAGGCACCGGGGGTGGCGAATGGCCCGGCGACGCTCGACCGTGCCTTGCGCGCCCATCTCGCGGGGTGGGGGCCGGATGGGATCGGCCCGCGTCTACTTCCCTCGATCCGCCTCGACGGGCCGGAAGAAACACCGGCGGCGGGCGGCGATACGCACTTCAAGCATCTCGAAGCTGTTTCGGGCTTCTGTCGCACGCTGGCGGCGCGAGTCACCCAGACCGTGCAGCAGGGCGCACTGGCGCTCGTCATCGGCGGCGACCACGCGATCAGCATCGGTTCGATCCCCGGCGCGCGAGCGGCGCTCGGCCCTAACGCGCGCCTCGGCGTGATCTGGCTCGACTCCCACGCGGACCTCAACACTGCCGAGACGACACCCAGCGGTCATATTCACGGCATGCCGCTCGGGATCGCGCTCGGTCGGGAGCGACATCCGGCCTTCTCCATCACCGGCCCACCGCCCTGGATTCGCGCGGAGGACGTGACGCTGATCGGCATCCGCCTCCTCGATCCGGGCGAGCGGGCGTATCTGCACGAAAGCAGTGTGCGCGTCTATCCTGTCGAGGACGTGGATGCGCGGGGGATGGCGGCAGTCGTGCGCGAGGCGGTCGAGGCGATGGTCGCGTCTGGTGTGGACGCAGTGCATGTCAGTTTCGATCTCGACGTGCTCGATCCGCTGGCGATGACCGCCGTCAACACGCCGGTGCCCGGTGGCGTGACCGTCTCGGCGTGCGCGGCAGCGCTCCGGCACCTGCTCGACGCGCGCCTACCCGTCGTCTCGGCGGACATCGTCGAACTCGACCCGACACACGACCAGGAGTTTCGTGGCGTCCTCACCGCTGCGTACCTCGCCGGCGTCCTCCTCGGTGCAACAACGCTGTAACGAAGCAATGAGCAACGAGGCGTGTAGTCACGTTGCCCTCGCGCATGCAGAATGCTCAGAATACCGGAAAGGGTGTAACGGGAGAATCGCGATCAATCAGCGCGCCGGGCCGCCAATGCGGTCGTAGTATCGCTCTTCGGGCGGGATGTCCGGCGTCATGGCGACCGTCGGCGGCTTCACCGGTGGCCCCAGCGACGGATCCTGGGTGTTCCATCGTATCAGGTCCTCGGCAGTATATGACGGGTCTGCGACGATCGTGCCGATCGTATCGCCTTTGCGGATTGCCGCGTCGAACTGCCGCTTCGGGACGGTAATCGTTTCTGTCTCGCCCCCCTGCCATGCCACAGTAAATCGAACCCGTCCGAAGGCACGCCACACGCGCTGCGCGGTCCCCGTGAGTTGCGTCGCCACGATCACCCTCTCGATCTGCCCCATCGGGCGCGTGCCGCTATGTGAGGAACTTGACGGAGCTCACGATCGCGCTCGTCACCGCTACGCGCGTCGGTATCGCCTTTCTCGATAGCATGGATGATTCCATCTGCAACGAGAAATCCCGATGTTTCACGAACCACACCATCCATTCCACGAGATTGTTCGTCGCCCGTTCGCTGTAGGTGAAGTGGACGGAGATCGAAGGCTCGGTAGCGATGCGCTCGGTAGTGACCGGTGCATCGAAGTTCAATATCCCATCTTTCGCGGCCTGGCTGGTTTTCCGCATAGTGATATACGCCGTCAGCAAATCCTGCGCGGTGGCGCTTGTTGCTTGGGAAAGCGTCGCCGTAAAGACCGATTGATCGGATGCGGTGAGTTCGAGATCAACAACCTGGAAAATGGCATCCGCCCTGGAATGGTAGTCGTTTGGATAACTCAACGAGACGCGTTTCGCGAGGTCTTGCCATGTGACCGGGCCGGGTGGCGCTACGGTTGGGGTGGGCGGGCGCGCGGTTGCGGCCACGGTGGGGGCCGACGATGCGGTCGGCGACGGACCGCGCGTGCTCGTCGTGGTGTTTGTTGCGGATACGGCGGACCCCGAGGCGGATCCCGTCATGAAGGAGACGGCACCGAGGATTGACTCAATCTCGGTCCGGTGCGGCCCGATCCGATCCGCCGGAAAGATGAACCGTTTGCCGCCACTATCAACCAGCCAGAGCGCGGCGGCGATGGTTGCCCCATCCTTGTTGTACATTGCCGCCAAGAGTCGCGCTGGTCGCCCGCCCACGGTCGCGTCCTGCGGGGGGCTGAATATCGTCGCGTTCCCACTGTTACCCGCGAGCGCCTGTAGCGTCTGGGCATCACCATCAATCGTCCCCGTCGCATCATAAATGACGACGTCCAGCATCGCCTTGTCCGGCCCGGTGAGCCTGAGGAGCGGATTCTTCGATGTTGCCTCGGTCAGCGTCCCGTTCTCATTACTATCGCTGTGTGTCTCTGCCTGCCACGGCATCGGATAGCGGACGGTGATCCGGTTGTCCGGATCGGTCCACGTTTTGATTGGCCCGGCGAGCGCAACGGCAGCGGTCGCAAGCGGCGTGGGCGTGGCAGAGATCGCGGTAGCCGTCGCCGGTGCGGTCGGTACAACCGGCGTCGCCGTCGCACGGACGCCGATGGTATGGCCGAGCGCCCAGACGCCGCCCGCCCCACCCGCCACGACAACCCCTCCGACCCCCACCAGTATGGCCCGCCGCCCAATCCGCTGCGATGACGGCGGGTGATCGTCGCGGGGCAGGATGGGTGGGGGCGAGCTGCCATCCCTTCCATCGTCGAGCGCCGGATCGGGCTGGCGGGGGAGGGGAGGGGTTGTCAGGCGTTGCAAGTCCGCCATCGCCGCCTCCGCAGTCGGGTAGCGTGCCTCCGTCTCCGGCGCCAGCAGCCGCTCCACGACCGCCGACGTCGGCGCATCCGTCGCGCGCAACGTCGCCGCTGACTGTTTCGCCAGCGCGTACTTCTCTCCGGTCAGCATCTCGTAGAGAATCGCGCCGAGCGCGTACAGGTCGCTGCGCCCATCCAGCAGGCCATAGCCCCGGCGCTGCTCCGGGCTCATATAGAGCGGCGTGCCGGGGTGCCCTCCCTGCGTCAGCGTTAGTTGCGCCTCGCTAGCGATCCACGCGACACCGAAGTCCGCCAGTTTCGCCGACCCGCGCGCTGTGACCATTACATTTGCGGGCTTCAGGTCACGATGGACGATTTCCCGCTCGTGCACTGCCTCAAGCGCCCGTGCGATGTCCAGAGCGATGGCGAATGCCCGCTCCGGGGGGAGAGTATGGACCTCGCGGAGCAGATCGCGTAGGTTGGTGCCGTCCACGTATTCCATCACGAGGTAATAGTCCCCCACGCGGTCAATATGTAGTTCGTGTACCCCGACGACGTTGGGATGGTGGATCCGGCCTGCAGCCCGCGCCTCGCGCCGGAATCGCTCAACATACTGCGCGAAGAGCGCATCCCCTGCCGTGCTCTTGCTGGCGAGCAATTCCTTGACCGCGACGATACGTTGCAGGTGGAGATCGAAGACACGATAAACGCGGCCGAATGCACCCATACCAAGGAGTGCCTCCACCCGGTAGCGACCATCCACCAGGGTATCAGGCAACGGTTCATCCTGCTGCGGATCACCACCCGCAGCGGGCGTCACCGGTGGAAGATACTCTGCCATGTCCCGTCGCTCCTTCCGCTCGATAGTCGTTATATAAACGAAGGCGAGAATCGTGTAAAGCGTTCCCGCGCTCGCCAGGACCGACGTCGGGTTCCAGGCCATAGTCATTCTGCTGGTCGGCGCATGGGGCCGTGCGGATCGCCCTATCCACGACGGTGATCGCGACGGCACTGAAGATGATCCGTACCGGATCTCGCGCTCGTCACATAGTGCGCATTGCTTTCCAGTCCCGCATCCAGACGCCGGGCTGCCAGCCGTTCGCGTCGAGAGCACGGAGAAAGGGGAGAACGTCGTCTACTGCTGCTTGGAGGATGCGCTCGCCTTCCTCGGCGGTGCCCTGCGTCGCCGCGCCGCCGAAGCCCGCCGGGGCGAGTTGGCCAAACGCGCCGAACACGGTGATCGGCAAGTCGAACGGTTCGTTCGGCTCGTCGGTCGCCGCGTCCATCTGCACCAGATGTGATGCGATAGCAGCAATCGCGGCGGTTTCGGATTGCCCGGCGTGGTCTTCGTCCACGGTGTACCCTTGCGGCACAAGTACGGATGCCGCCCGCCCCTGCCAGCCAAGCATCCCCGCGACGTGCATGCCGAGGTCGTGGTGCAAGCGGCGCGCGGCGATCTCAACGGGCGCGACGTTGCCGTCGTGCGTCGTGATGACGAGCAGTTTCGCGAGGCCGTGCGCATGGAGGCTCGCACCGACATCGTAGACGAGGTTCGCCAGCGTTTCCGGCTGCACGGAGATGGTCCACGGAAAAGAGAGATGATGCCAACTCATCCCATAGGCGATGCTCGGCAGGACGAGCATGCCAGGCAGGTGCGCCGCCACACGCGCAGCGAGTTCGTGTGCGATCAAGGTGTCCGAGCCATAGGGGAGATGGTCGCCGTGATACTCCGTTGCCCCGACGCCGATCACCGCCTTGTCGTAGGCACCGTCGCGGACCATTGCCGCAGTGAGATTCGCCAGTTCAGCGCCGTGTGCTGCCATCTTTTGCTCCTCACTATCCGTGGAGTGTACCGCGCCCATGCCGGATCTCTGCCTTGCGTTCTCGGGTCGGAAAGCCCGTGAGACTGGGAAAAGGGGCGCAGATCGAAGCCTACGTTACCAAAATCCGCGCAACCGGTCGCGTGCTATACTGGCGTGCGGGGAAGTGGTGTACGCAAAGGAGTGGGAACGGCGCATGTTTTATCCGGTTTTCGCGGTCTTCATGATGCTTGTCGTGCTCTATATCGCGGCTGCCGTGATCGAATACGGGACGGCGCTCTCGGTCCGGGGGAGTGCGGGCATCCTGCTCCTGGTGGGCGCGCTCGTCCTGCTCGGTATCGCGCTCTGGTGGGTGTCGGACGCCGTGCGGGCCGTTTCGCCAACGCGCGGGATTGACTTGATCCGGGCAGTCGTCTTTTTGTTGCTTTCCGGGCCGGTACTCACCGCCCCCCCACTCGTGGCGCAGACCGTCGGTGGCGGCACGACGTTCGCCTCCGTCGGGCGATTGCGCCGGATGATCTGGCGACCCGCCTCGATCATCGGCCTTGTTCTGATCGTCCTCTGGTTCCTTTCCTGACATAAACTGACGTTGGGCGGCACGAGACGACGAATCACTCGTGCCGGTAACGCGGGCCTGATACGGTATCGGCACGATGATCTTCAGCGAAGGGAGCATGGCATGTCCGACCACCGGCCGCCCGGCACACCCGCGAACGACGACGAGCGGACGCACGTCTCGGACACTCCGCCAGGGGCGAGATCGCACCCACCGGAAGACCCGAACGCGACAATCATCCCGTATACTCCTCCGGCCCCCTACCCCCTGTACGGCAGTCCGCCGCAGCCGGCTCCTGAACGGCCTGCGCCACCGGCACAACCGCCTCCTGCGTCGTCCGCCGCGTGGGGAGCGCCCTCGCCGTATCCCCCAGCGCAACCGACCGCGCCCTATCCCACCGCGCCGCCCGCCTCGTCGGGGCAGGGCCAGCCCAATCCCTACGGCCCTCCAGCGGCACCGCCACCATACGGCGGTGGCTACCCGCCCCCACCGCCGTATGGTGGCACGCAGCCCTTGCCGCAGCCGCCGAACGCACCGCCCTATGGCGGGTATTCCGGGAGTGGGCCGCCGAATAGCGGCGGCTACGGCTATGCGCCCGTCGGGGCATACCCACCGCCCGCGTTCCCGCCGAAGAAGAGCAATCGCGGTCTCGCACTCGGCATCGGTGGCGGTCTCCTCGCGCTGATCGTGGTTATCGGCAGCATCTTCGCTTTCACGAAAAAGGGTGACACTGGCACGGCGACCGCCACACCTGCACGCACGACCGTCACCGCCAGCGCCACCGCCAGCGCCTCGGTCTCGGCCTCGGCCTCCGTCTCGACGACGACGGTCGTTGCCATTGCCACGCAGGCGGGCGGCGGCACCATCCTTTCGACGATTTCCGCCGCCGCGACCGGCACTGCGGCCCCCGCAGGGGCGACGGGCGCACCAATCGGCGCCGCCACCCCAAGCGCTGCGCCGACCCGCGTTGCCGCGAGCGCGACACCCGCCGCGACGGCAACAATTGCCGCCTCGGCGTCCGCAAGTCGCGCCGTCGGCTCACCGACGGTCGGCCAGGGCGGATTGCCGCCAACGCCAACCGGCAGCGCGCGCCCCGGTACCCCGGCGGCAACGACGGCCGCCACATCGGCAACGTCCGCCACGCTCGGCCAGACGTGGACGGACCCGAACGGAAAACTGAAAGTCCAATACCCGAATGGCTGGACGGTAACGAAACTGACCAGTTCTCAGAGCAATATCGTCGAAGTTGACGGCCCGGACGGCGTTTCTTTCTATGTGGACCTCTTCAAGCAGAGTGGCACGCCCACTGAGGAACTACAGACGACTGCGGATGCGCGGGCGAAAAGTACGCAATTCACCTTCACATCCGGCCCGACCGGCGACGCGAAGATTGGCGGCGAACCGGGCAAGACAATGACGTACACGGCAAAGCGGAAAGACCAGACAACCGGCCCGACCACCGATGGTGTCCTGTGGATCGTCAATCACGGCGGCAACGAGTATGACTTCGAAGCGCTCGCCGTCGGCAAGCATCGCCCGGAGATTGACGCCATCGTTTCTTCAGTGGTCTTTACGGGGTAGGGATACCCCACCTCCTGCCCCCTCCCGATACGGGAGGGGAAACCCGATTGCGGCCATCCATTGCTGATAGCATGCCTCGGCACGCGGCATTTACTCCCCTCCCGCGCCGGGAGGGGCAGGGGGTGGGTAATGCCCTACGCGCTCGGGGGATTACCCGGAGCGCCCGGCGGTCGGGGGCCACCGGGGCGCGGGCCACCCGGACCGCCCGGCCCGGAGCCGTGGCCGAAGAACCCACCCTTGCCGAATGACCCTTGCGGAATGAGGCGCAGATCGCTCGCGCTCACGGCGTTGCCATTCTGCTGCCCACTGAACATCAAATGGTCACCGACTTTGACATCGCCGATGGCGAAGGCCGAACCGTCCATCTTCTTCAATGTCGCGTTGCTGGCGGGCGTCACGGTGAGCGTCAGTCCGCCCATTCCGACGACGGTGATCGTGTTGCCGCTCGCGATGGTGACGAGACCGAAGCCGTGTACGAGGCCGGCGGGTGCCAGCGTGATCTCACTGACGGTCAGTTTGAAGTTCGCCGGGTTTGGGGCCTGCCCGGGCGGGACCTGGCCGCGATCCGGCTTGCCATGCACGCGGACGATCTGATTCGGCTTGAAGTCGGTGAGCGTCGCGGGCGTCGTCGTACCGTCCGCTTTAAGCATCGTCAACTTCACATTCGCATCAATCGTCACAGTCGTCACACCGGGAACGCCCGCGAGCGTGATCGTCTTCGCAGCTGGATCTACGGCGGTCACAACGCCTTGCAGTCCGGGGAAGCCGCGCTGCTGACCATTCGGCCCGCCCGGCGCGGCTTGTGCCTGCTGCCATTCCGGTATGGTGTTCGCGCTCTCGCTCGATCGTGAAAGCCGCCATCCTGTCGTCGCGGCGGTCACCGCTGTCGCTGTTACCGCGAGGAGCGCGATCGCCGCGAGAACGATCAGGAAGATGCGCCCTCGGTGCCGCTTCGGTTCCAGTACGACCGGTTCCGGCGTTGCGGATATCTCTGTTGGTTCCATGGTTGCCTTCTCCCCTATGCGGAGCGCATACGCGCAATGCAACGATACAACGATGCCCCTAAGCGGGCAGTATACGGGACGGACGTGTGACATGATTGAAACAAGTGTAAAGCGGGGTTAACAAACGCACTGCCATACGGGGAGATCGGGGCGGCGCGTAAGAGGAAGAAAAAGAGAATAGGCGATGATGCTGCGCTTCAACCCTTCCCGGCATCACCCGCTGAGTGCGGCCCGAATCTCCGTCTGCACTTCTTCGTCCGGTTCCATCGCCCGACGACATTCGAGGGCAGCGCGGGCAGACGCGCCGCCGAGATGGCCGAGCGCCCAGGCGGCGTGGCTGCGGACGAGCGGCGCGTCATGGCTGGCGAGCGCATCGGCGAGGGCGGGGATGGCGGCACGGTCACCGCTATTGCCAAGCGCGACAGCGGCATTGCGAGCGAGACCATCACGCCTGGCGCGCTTGACCGCCCGACCACGGAAACGGTCGCGATACTGCTCCGTCGTCATGGTGAGAAGCGGGATCAGGGCGGGGTATGCGTCCTCCACATCGCGCGGTTGGAGAGCGGGCGGCGCAAGGGGCAAGGCGTGCCGGTTCGGCGGGCAGACCTCCTGGCAGATGTCGCAGCCGAAGACCCAATTCCCCATCTGTGACCGGAGTACGCGCGGTAGCGACCCGCGATGCTCGATCGTCAGATACGAGATGCAGCGCGGCGTGTCGAGGACATAGGCTGCCGGAATCGCGTGCGTCGGGCACGCGACCAGACATGCGGCGCATGTCCCGCACGACTTTCGTAACGGTGCGTCCGGCTCCAGATCGAGATCGAGCGGTACTTCGGCGAGGAAGAGGTATGAGCCAGTGTCGCGCGTGGCGATGATACAGGTATTTTTGCCGTACCACCCCAGCCCCGCCCGCGCCGCCGCCGCTCGATCCACGATCCGCGCCGTGTCCACGAGCGCCCCAGCCAAAAGCGGCCGGCCCACGAATCGTTCGAGGTCGGCGATCAGGCCGCGCATCATCGCTTTAAGGAGGGCATGGTAATCGCTGCCCCACGCATACCGCGCGATGCGACCCCGAAGCACGCCGTCATCGGGTAACAGAGGCGCTTCGGCATAATACGAAACACCGAGCACGAGCAGCGACCGCGCCCACGGGAGCAACCGCTGCGGCGCACTGGCAATATGGGCGCGCTCCGGCGTGAACCACTCCAGCCCATCGAGATGCCCCGCCGCGATCCGCGCGTTCAACACCGGTTCCAACCCCGCGAATGGCTCCGCAGTCGTCACGCGGGCGAGATGGAAGCCGGACGCAAGGGCGAGGGATTTGATGTCGGTAGCGTTCAACCTCACCCCCTCGCCTCTTCCGTCCCTCGGCGTGGCAAGGAGGAACGGACAACAGAGTTCATCCGCGATGATGGATGGTTGGTACAGCAACCATCCATCATCGCGGAGACCTTGTCGCCTATCGTACCACCACGCACTGCTGCGTTCGCGCTGATTCCCGATGCCCATCACGCGCGGCAACGCCGTCCTCTCTTCGTCCCCATTTTAGATAGCAAGTGCTTGTTTTTCTCCAAATCGGGTGTATGCTGGTTCTGTCGAGAGCAGCAAACCCAGATGGAGGTGTCCGATGGCGACGACCACGACCCGCGCGAATGGACGCACGGCGGCGGATGACGGTTTTGTGTGCGCAGCGAGCCTGCGCGATTTAGAGGCGCGTGGGCAGCGCGTCGTCAAGGTCGGCGAGCGGCAGGTGTTGCTGATGCTGCACGAGGGCGAGGTACGCGCGCTGGACAATCGTTGTCCGCACATGGGCTATCCGCTTTCCAAAGGGACCGTGACGGCCGGTGTGCTGTGCTGTCACTGGCATCATTGGCGCTTCGATCTTTGTTCCGGCGGCTGCTTCACGGGTGGCGGCGACGATGTGCCTGTCTTCCCGGTCGAGGTGCGTGGCGAGGAGATCTACGTCTCGCCAACGCCGGTGGCAACCTTCTTCCATGCACGGGCGGAAAAAGGGTATGCTGACCTCGCGCAAGGGATGGAGGAGCGTAACACCTTTTTGATCGCCAAAGCGGTCGCCAATCTGCTGGCGGCGCGTGAGATGATGCCGGCGGTGATCGCCCGCACCGCGCCGCATGCGCTCCGCTACCGGCGCAACGGCTTCGGCCCCGGCCTCGTCATCATGACCTGCATGGGCAATCTCGGCCCCGTGCTCCTGCCGCCCGATGTGCCACTCGCGCTCGTCCACGGCGGCATCCAGATGGCGCGCGATTCCTTCGACGGCCCCCCACGCCGTGTCCAGCGCCCCCTGCCGACGCTCGACACTGCTGATCAGGAACACTTGACGCGCTGGTTCCGCCTGTTCATCGAGGATCGCGAGGCGGCGGGGGCGGAACGCTGCGTCCGCTCCGCTGTCGCCGCCGGGTGGCCGCTGGAAGAGGTCGTCGGCATGCTGCTCGCGGGCGCGACGGATCACTTCTTCCTTTCCACCGGGCATGTATTGGACTTCCTCAACAAGGCATGGGAGATGGTGGACCTGATCGGTGAGGAGCAGGCGGCGGATATGCTCTCCGGCGTCGTCCCGCCGATGGCGACCGCCTTCCGGCACGAGGAATCCGCCGACTGGATGGAGTTCGTCGCGCCGCTGCATACGGTCTTTGCGGAACTGCCCGCGCTGATCGCGGCGGCCAAGGGCAACGCATGGAACGGCGCGGACGCGCTGCTCGCCACTGCGCTTGGTGACGCCCCGCACGCGACGATTGCCGCCTTCCGGGACGCGATCGCAGCGGGCGCGGCGATCACCGATCTGACGCGCGTCCTTTGCCGCGCCGGGATCTATCGTGTTGCCCGTTTCCCCGTGCAGAACGAGGAAGACTGGGACGACGTGCTCCATGTCATCTCGTACTGCCATGCCCTCGACGCCCTCGCGCACCGCATCGCGGGCCGCAACGATGAGACGGATCGCGCCTTGCTTCGGGCGATCTTCCACGGCGCACTCTTTGTCTACCTCACCTACTTCCTGAACATTCCCCGCGCCGAACTGCCCGCGCACCGCAACCGTGTCCCGGCGATGATTGACGACCCGCGCGCCCTGACGGACCGGCTCACCTACTGCGTCGAGTTCCAGCAGATCGAGGAAGCGGCGGACATCGTTCACCACTATCAGGAGCGTGGCTACCCGGTGGACGACCTCAAAGCGGCGATTGCCCACGCGCTCTTGCACGAAGACTCGACCTTCCACACCTTCCAGATGATCGAGGCGGGCATCGCCCAGCACGACCGCCTCCACGCCACCGGGCAGGAGACCGACGCCCGCCTCGCCCTGGTCGCCACGACGCGTTACCTCACCGCCCAAAAACTGCGCCGCAATGTCCTGTGGAGCACCCAGAACGCCCTCACCCTTCAGCGCGGCGAAGGCCTCGCAGGCGAGGTTGAGGTGTAGAGCCAGCACCACGGAACAGTGATTTGTTCCATTTTCTTGACGACCTGTGACACGAACGGATATACCCGCTGGGTGAGAATGAATCAACGGACAGTGCGGTGTCGCAGGACTGAGGAGGCAACGTATGGCACAACCGCTGCGGATTGGGCTTTGCACGGACCAGAACATGCTGTGGGAGAAGACCGTCGAACGCTGGCAGCAGTTCGAGCAACTCGGCTTCGATAGCGTCTGGGACTGTGACCATTACGTCCAGCCGAGCCGCCCGACCGGCCCGTACTACGAAGGGTGGACGCTTCTCGCCGGGCTGGCGGCACGCACGGAGCGCATTCGCATCGGCGTGCTGGTCAGTTGCAACACATTTCGGCACCCGGCGCTGCTCGCCAAAGAAGCCGCGACGGTGGATCACATCTCGAATGGGCGGCTGGAACTCGGCCTCGGCGCGGGTTGGTACGTGCCCGAGCACGAGATGTTCGGCATCCCCTTCCCCGCGCCCGCCGAACTCGTTGGTCGGTTCCGCGAGGCGGTCGAGATCGTGGATCACCTGCTGCGCAACGAATATACGACGTACGACGGAGACTACTACCAATTGAAGGACGCCGCCTTTCGTCCCGGACCGGTCCAGAAGCCGCGCCCGCCGCTGACGCTCGGCGCGCACGGGCGGCAGATGCTGAAGATCGTCGCGCAGTACGCCGATCGCTGGAACTCGCACGGCACAGTGGACGAAATGCGCGCCCGCAACGCGATCCTGGACGAACACTGCGCCGCCATTGGACGTGATCCGCATGCGATCATCCGCTCGCTCTACGGCTGGGCCGCCCTGATGCCGAGTGATCCATGGGCATCGGTGGACGCCTTTGAGGAAGTCGTCGGTCAGTACTGGGAAGCGGGCGTCAACGAATTAATCATTGACGCCCCCGACGATGCCCAACTCCCCATCCTCGAACGGATCGCTGCCGACGTGATTCCACGACTCAAAAAGGAGCGTTGAACCGCCAGGCCGTTCGATGCATGTTTCTGCAGTCCTCTTTCCGTTGGCAAAGATGGGGCAAACCTGCGCGACGAGATATGTCCGATGCTCACCGCTACGCGCTATCCCTGGGTGCATCGGGATAGTGAGCCACGCCCAATGGAGGCAGCCGCGTTGACGAGCGAGATAGCGACGCGGCAGCGGCGATCAAGAAACCATCTTCATAATCATTACATTATTGACAAAACCTGAACTAGGACGTACGCTCGTTCTATCCTTCGATTCTCCTCCTCGATTCGTCCATAGTCGGTCGTTGCATTGGCCTCAGTATCGTTTCGAGCCGTGTGATCGCTCATAACGTCGAATTGCTTGTGTCGCTTCGACTGGCGGGTTCGCGTGATTTGCGGGCAGATGTGGACCCCTGCTGCGCTGTTTGCCCGAGTATGAATGCCGCATGTATTCCCCTCGCGAAAGGAGTTCGGACATGAAAGTCAGCGCGACAAACGGCGGACTCACACTCCGGGTAATCGCTGGGACGCATAGCGTCATCCTCGCGATGGATATGGACGAGGCATCGCGTGCCGGATGTCTCGGCTTTTCGATCCACCGGACGCATCTCGGCCCAAGTGGGGCGCCCCTACCCGCCGCGCAGCAGGAAGGCCGTTGGCTCCCCACGTTGTTGCGATTTCCGCAGGACGCGAATGCGCAGAGCGTCGCGACGGACCGCGCGCCGATCCAGAAGTTCCGCTGGGGGGACTACACGACCACGCCGGGCGATATGTACCGCTATCAAGTCACCGCACGCTACGGCGCGTGGAATGCCCTGACCGACGGAGCGAGTGTCGCAGTCGAGGTGACGACCGAAAATCCGGCGAATCCGGAAACCGCCGTCTTCTTCAATCGCGCCGCCGCCGCGAGCGAGGCATACAATATTAAATTCCCGAATACGGATCCCGCCACGTCTGTGGCGGCGCGCACCTGGCTGTCGCGTGGGTTGGAGGAAGCGCTACAGGCATTTCTTGCTCAGGCGACGGGCGCGGGCTACGCCCTGCACGCCGCAATCTATGAGTTCCAGAAACCGGAGTTGCTTCAGGGCTTGAAGGCGGCGATGGATCGCGGCGCCGATGTGCAAGTCGTCTATCACTTCCGCAATGCGGGCGACAAGGACCACACCTGGACGAAGAATCAGAAGGCGGCTGAGGATGCCGGTCTCGCGGGCGTTTCAGTACAGCGCAAAGCGAATCCGCCGAACGCGATCAGTCATAACAAATTTGTCGTCCTCCTGAAAGACGGCGCACCGCAGGCGGTTTGGACGGGCTCGACGAACTGGACGGAGGGAGCGCTCTACGGACAGTTGAATGTCGGGCACGCCGTGTATGACCCGGCGGTCGCCGCCACTTATGAGCAATACTTCCAACTGCTCCGAACCGACCCCAGCCCTGACGTAGAAAAGGCCGCCCTTGCCAAGTTGACCGCCGTCCCGCAGGACCTGGCCGCTGGTGCGGGCATTTACCCACTCCTTTCACCGCAACCGGATATGAAGATGATTGATCTGTATGCGGCGGTCGCCAAACGGGCGACCTGCCTACTCGTCTGCGCCCCCTTCGCAATCGCCGAACCGATCGCCAACGCATTCAAGCAAGCGCGACCGGGAACCCTCCATTTCATTCTGGAGGATCGGGCGGGCAATCTGGGTGCGGATCAGGGAGTGACGTTAACAGTGGGCGATGCCAACACCGATGTCGAGATGAGCGTCGCGACGACACGCAGTTCGCCTCTGCATGATTACCAGAATCGAATCCTCGCGGACCACGAATCGTTCCATCACGCCGGTGTCCACATCCACGCGAAAATCATCGCCGCCGATCCTTTTGGCCCCGACCCGATCATCATCACTGGCTCCGCGAACTTCTCGCAAAACTCGACTGTGCATAACGATTCGAACAGCCTCGCCCTGCGCGGTCACACC
>JBBSFO010000026.1:0-17329 GCA_038238655.1 Thermomicrobiales bacterium
ATGCAGCGGTCGAGATCGTCCGCCAAAGCGCCGTGCGGACGAAACTGCCCGAACCCTCCCGCCTCGCCCACAACGAGGCCCAACGCCTCGCCCGTGCCGCCCGCCCGTAAGGTACAATCGGTAGACATCTTCCTGCATACCGAGGGGGCGCGTCGTGGCCACGAAGACCAAACTGGCCTATGAAGATTACGAGACCTTCCCGGACGATAGCAATCGTTATGAGATCATTGCTGGGGAGGAGTATGTGACTGCTGCACCGTCAGGGCCACATCAGCGCGCGGGGACCCGATTAGCGCGCTATCTCGACGCACATGCCGAAGAAAATGGTCTTGGGGAAGTCTATGTATCGCCGTTTGCGGTGGTCTTCAGTCCATCGGATGTATTCGAGCCTGATGTGGTTTTTATCTCCCGAGCCCGCTCCGCAACGATTGATACACGCGGCGTCATGCGCGGTACCCCCGATCTTTGTATCGAGGTCGCATCTGAATCAATACGGCGATACGACCGTACGGTCAAATTCGAACGATATGCGCACTTCAGACTGCCCGAATATTGGATCGTTGACCCGGCTATGCAGACCGTTGCCGTCTTCGTTTTGGAGAATGGCGTGTACACCATGCTTCCAATCGCAGGCGGGGACGACCGTATCGTTTCTCCCGCCTTGCCCGACCTTGAGTTGCGCGCGTCTGCCCTTTTTAAGCCCCGATGGTGAGGAGCCGCACGGCGTGATCTGTCGAACGACATCTGTTGCGTATACGAACGTCTCGATGCCCGTCGGGGATATTCTCGTGGCGGGAACGGAGCGGGGAATTTGCGCGCTGATCATCGCGGCACATGGGAAAATGTCGTCGGGGCTCGACGCGCTCCGGCGATACTGCCCCGCCGCTCCGCTCGTGCCGGATGATGATGTGCTCGCGGACGTGACAATCCAGCTGGCCGAGTATCTGAGCGGCGCGTGGCAAACCTTTGCTGTGCCCCTCGATCTCGTCGGGACGCCATTTCAGCGGCAGGTTTGGGAATCGCTGCTCGCGATTCCGTATGGTGACACCGTGACGTATCGCGATCTCGCGTGCGTGCTCGGTCAGCCGGGCGGAGCGCAAGCGGTCGGCGGGGCGGTCGCGCGGAATCCCGTCTCGATCATCGTGCCGTGCCACCGCGTTCTCGGCAGCAATGGCAGCCTGACGGGCTATGCTTGGGGCGTTCACGCCAAACGCTGGCTGATTGACCACGAGCGCCACATCGCAGGCCGGACGCTCTTTTCCCTGTCGGCATAAGGCACGGCGGGAACGTACCTTGCCAGATCGTCCCGCCATCGCGTATTCTCCACTGTACGAACGAACCTTCGCAATGAGGAGTGTCAGATCTTGAAAACAGGGACCTTACAGGTGCGTGCCTACACCCGCCTCACGCGCGTCAGTCGCGGCCATACCGATGAGATTGTCCGACTCATCGCTTTTCTTGCCATCGGCGCAGTCGTTGCGTCCATAAATCTCCTGATGGTCTGGGTGCTCTCGCACCAACATCTGCTGCCGTATGTCATCTACATTACGCTGGCGACCGAAGTCTCGATCTTGTGCAGCTTCATGCTCAATGATCGCATCACGTTCCAACGGTTGATTGCGAGCGGGCATATCTGGCACGTGCGTTGTTTGCGTTTCCACAGTGCGGCGGCGGTCGGGGCATTGTTCACGATTGGTCTTTCCACAGTCATGTATCATCTCGCGCATTTCCCGCCGGTCGCGGCGCAGTTTACCGCGATTGTCGTCGCGACCGGGCTGAATTATTCTATGCACCGATTCTGGACGTATCGTCCCAACAGAAGAGACATCATTGTGTCTCCCGGTACGGGTACGAAGGAGATCGGTGCCGAGTACATCGAAGTCGCCATGCCGGTGGACTAGCAAGAAGTCGCGTTACGCGCTCACGGTTTTTCCGCAACAACCCACGCTTGTTTGCCCAGTATCCGCCAGACAAACGGCATCTTGAGGTAGACGCGGATCAGCCATGTTGCCTTGGGGAACCGGCTCTTCGTCGTATATGGCAGGAAGCGCGGCCGCACTTCAACCGGCTTCATCCCGACGAGTTCAAGCGCCTCGACAAGTGTGCGGTCGGTCAGCGGCAGGTAATGATCGAAGAAATCCCAGTATGAGCCGTTGAGGAAGCGGATGTTCGGTTGAAGGATCAGCAACCGTCCGCCGGAGCGAAGGACGCGACGCATTTCTGTGAGTGTCGCCGTCAGCGCGTCCTTGTTGGGCAGATGCTCGAAGAAATTGCTGACGAAGACGCAGTCAATGGTGCCATCCGCAATCTCTACAATATGGTCGCTTGGTGCCAGGATAAATTCGACGCCCGGCGCGGCAAAGGACGCGGTCTCGGGGTTGAGGTCAACAGCGATCTTCCGCCGCGCGTGGATCGTATTGATGAATTCGCAATAACCGGCCGCGAGATCGAGAACGGTCCATTCCGGCTCCACATAACGCTGGAAAAATTGCGAGCAGAGTATCGTCCAGATACGTTCCTTTTGTCGTCGCTCTTCCTCGGGGAAGCGTGTCGCGTAGATGTTTTGCAGGTCTGTTGCCATTCCTTACCTCATATCTACGACGGGAGCGGCGTTTCCGGTCGCGGCGCTTGCAGAATGCGCTGTGCTGCGTGACACCGGCTGCATCTCGGAAAGTGGCCACGGGACGAAACGCTCGTCGCGCGGGCGGCGATAATCGTCGCGTGTGAGCATTTTTTCCAACCAGACATTGAGCACGATATACAGGTACCGGCTCCCCATCTCCTTAATCTTCAGTTTCGAAACGCCCGTTTTGCGGTTCGTCCAGCTAATCGGTGTGACCCGGTAGGAGTAGCCGCGCGTGATTGCCTTGAGCGGAATCTCGACGGTCAGATTGAAATGGGGGGAAAGGAATGGCTTGCAGCCGTCAATGACATACGAGCGATACCCTTTGAACGCGTTGGTCACATCGTTGAAACGAAGCCTGAAGATTGTCGAGATGAATGTATTCGCGATCCGGTTGATGATGAGTTTGTGTTTCGGGTAGTCAATGACCTGGCTGCCCCCGATGAAGCGAGAGCCGAAGACACAGTCCGCCTCATCGCGAAGGACATGATAGTAGCGCACCACATCGTCGGGCGAGTCGGAGCAATCGGCCATCATAATGATGACCGCATCGCCGGTGAATGCGTCCAATCCCACGCGGATCGCACGACCAAAACCATGCTGACCCTCATTGACGATCAACCGAATACCGGGATCCTCGGCGCCCATCCCCCGCACGATTGTCGCGGTGGTATCCTCGCTCCCATCATCCACGACGACGATTTCATAGGGGATCTCGTGGCGCTGCAAGCATGAGCGGAGGGACGACAGCGTCGCGGTGATATTCCCTTCCTCATTGCGTGCCGGAATCACGACAGACAGCTTCATGCACCCTTCCCCTTTCCCACTGCTTGAACCCCGTCACCCCGCAAGCTCGCGCAGAATATCGTCGAGCGACCGAGTGACTTCCCACTTCGGGTAATCGCCCCGAATGCGCGTCAAGTCGCTAATATAGCAGATGTGATCGCCAACCCGGTTGTCGTCCACGTACTCGTAATCCAGCGTTTTGCCGGTCAATTCGCCCAGTTGCGCGATCGCCTCGAGCATGCTCACGCTGTTCGCGCGGCCACCGCCGATGTTGTAGACCGCACCGATGCGCGGCGCGGCGGCGAATGCCTCGAAAAATGCGCAGACATCGTGCGAGTGGATATTGTCGCGGACCTGCTTACCCTTGTACCCGTAGATACGGTAATGGCGGCCTTCTTTGGTTGCCCGCGCCAGATAGGCGAGAAAGCCGTGCAACTCCGCGCTTGAATGATTCGGCCCGGTTAGGCAACCACCGCGCAGGCAGACCGTCGGCATGCCGAAATACCGACCGTACTCCTGCACCATGATGTCTGCCGAAAGTTTCGATGCACCAAACAGGCTGTGCGTCGTCGCGTCAACGCGGCACGTCTCGTCAATGCCATTGTATTGATCCGGCTCCGCGTAGTCGTAGCGCGTTTCCTGCTCAACGAGCGGCAGTTCGTTCGGCACGTCGCCGTAAACCTTGTTCGTACTCATGAAAATGAACGGTGACTCCGGGCGATGGCGGTGCATCGCTTCGAGCAGGTTGAGGGTGCCGACCGCATTGACCTCGAAGTCGTCGAACGGGCGACTCTTCGCCAGATCGTGCGAGGGCTGCGCCGCGCAGTGGATCAGCAGGTCGGGCTGCTGCGCGCGAACGATCTCCTCAATCGCCACACGGTCCCGGATATCAAGCGCGTGCAGCGTGAAATGCGTGGTGGTGCGGCGAAGCCGTTCGAGATTCCAGGTGGTGTCACCGTCGGGGCCGAAGAAATCGCGCCGCATATTGTTGTCTATACCGTGGACGTCCCAACCCCGCGCGTCGAAATGTGCGACCGCCTCGGAGCCGATGAGACCGCTGCTTCCCGTAACGATGACGACAGGCACGTATGCTTCTCCTTACCCTGCCCAGATATGGCGAACGACCGATTCGGCGCTTTGGATCCACTCATAGATGGATGTCAGAGTCTCGCGCGGTGTGTAGCGCGGCGTCCACCCGGTCGCCTGCCGTATCCGCGTCGTATCCGTGATATAGAGCTTGACATCGGCGGGGCGGTCATCCGTGATCGCCCGCACCGGGATGCGCTTCCCGGTGATCTCGCGGCAGAGATCGGTCGTTTCGACGAGTGAAAGGCTGGATTCGGTGCCGCCGCCGACATTGAAGATCTGCCCGCCGAGCGCGTCGAAGCTCCCCAGTTCGCGGTCGAGCAATTCCGCCAAATCCTCGACATGGAGCAGATCGCGCACTTGCTTGCCGGCACCACCCCAACCGATATAGCTCAGCTCCCCGCCGAAATAATGCTTGCCGACCCAGAGGGCGAAGACACCCTGATCCACTTTACCCATCTGCCAGGGGCCGGTAAGGTTTCCGCAGCGGTTGATGATCGCACGGACGCCGTACATCGCGCCGTATTCCTGAATGATGAGTTCCGAGCAGAGTTTGGTGGCGCCATACATTGAGCGCGCCCCGGTAAGCGGGAAGTCCTCGCTGATGCCCCGCGCGGAGATGCCCGGCAATGTCTGGTCGGGCGCGACGACGAACCGACTCGCGGTTTCCTCGGTCACGATGCCGTTGAGCGCCTGGACGGGGTAGACGCGGCTGGTCGAAAGGAAAACGAAGTCGGCCCCGGCGCGGCGCGCCAGTTCGAGGCAGTTGATCGTCCCGATCAGATTCGTATTGATGACGTAGTCCGGGGAGCCACCATAGCCGGCGAGCACCGACGGCTCGGCGGAGCATTCGAGGATAAGATCAATGTGCGCGTCGGGAAACTGCACATCCTCGCGGTTGCGGATATCGCAATGGACGAACTCGACACCGTGCTCGCGCAGCCGGGGCAGCGTCGTCTCCGAACCACGTCGCCGGAGATTGTCCGCAGCGATGATACGTACGTCGGGATAGCGTGCCTTGAACCAGAGCGCCAGGTTCGAGCCGACGAAGCCCGCACCGCCGGTGATCAGGATTTCCTTGTACGGTATCGTCATGCGCTCCCTGCTTCTCCCTATCGCATTGTACCCGGATCACGGCCGAATCTCAATCTCCACCGATTGTGCCGACGCGGCGTATCCGCGGAAATCTTTCGGTACCATCTTGATCGTGAGGACGTGCTTGCCTGGCGCGAGCGCTCCGGCAGGGATAAAGACCTCAAACCCGGAGGCCAAATACTCCTCCCCCCAAACCGCAGCGACATCGGAACGATTGAACCCGTACTGCGTGGGGAGGTCTGCACCGCCATCAACGGAGACGAAAACGCTTTGTGCGACGGTATGTGCCGATGCGTCCGCTGCCCAGCCGGTGACGCGAACCGGGTCGTGCGCAGGGAAAATGAGCGGTTCTTCATGCGGACGTGCAACGACGACGAGTTCAACCGTTGTGCTACTCAACGTATCAATCGAGGAAAGCGCCGGTTCGGGCACTTTCTTCAATTGATTGAGGGAGCGAATCTCGATGGTGATCTGCTGAGGCGGTGCGTAATACGTCGTGCGATCGCTCCGTACCACCGCGATCGTGAGGGAATGCTGGCCGAGTGAGAGCGTGTCCGTATCAATCGGGATCGAAAAACCCGAAGAACGATAGGCGTCGTTGTGAAGCGCCGTACTCACATCCGGCCGATCTCCGCCGTAATCCGCCAGGCCATGCCGAACCCCATCAATCCGCACGAAAACCGCGCCTGCGGGGCGTTGTGCCGCCATATCAATTGCCCACCCCTTCACCGTCAGTGCGCTCCCTTGAAGGACGGTAAGCGGTTCCGTGTGCGGTCGGGCCACAATTGTGTCGCCGACGGTGTCTATCGAAGAGGCCGTTGGTTGCGGTGTTTGGGAGAGGTCTTCCAGCCGGAGCGCCTGCGCTCCGAAGATGCCCAGGCGCTGCGTGTCAAGATAGGCTGAACGCGTGCGCACGACTGCCCCCGCTCCCTTGATGGCAAAGAAGTGGCCCGCGAGACAGCCATCGGGGGCGATCTGATAGTTGAAGACGCAGCTCTGCGTTTGCCGTACGCCATCCATCCAAACGCGACCATCCCTTGCTCCTCCCAGATTGACCTGGAGGAAGCCGATGCACGCGATGAAGCCGAGGATGAGATTGATGCCGACGATCCCCCAGCGCACGGCGCGTCGTTGCTCCGCCTCCGAACGTCGTCGGGTTTCCCAGAGCCGCACAGTGGTCATCGTGGTAATGACAACGAGGGCGACCCACCACAACCCTGAGAATACCTGGTAGCGCGGCGTCAGGGCTTGCATTATGCCGAGATCGGCTCCCCGACCCAGAGTCGTCATCGCGGTACATCCGAGCGCGAAGATGGCGAGACTGAGCCAGCCCGCAATCGGCTTCCAATCCCATCGGAACACCCGATAGACGGCCAGGTTGATCAGCATGAGCAGAATACTGCCGATGCCGAAAACCTCGGAACGTCCAACAGCGTACGGATGCTGGATCACGCCGAGCGACCCGGCCGGGCCACCAAGAAACGCCAGCATGTATTCGAGCGTCGCGACAGGGGTCGCGATGGGGGAAACAGAGGTCTTACTATAGGTTGGGAAGTTGCGCGAATAGGGAATAATCACGGCAAGCGCGACACCGATCCAAAGCGCAAAATAGCGCGCGCGGCGATATCCCCCGCTCCAGAGCGTGGGAAGGAACGCGAACCAGATGCACAACCCTCCCAAACTCGAGAGCGACGCGATGATCGCACCGAGGATCGCCAGAAGCATTCCCCACCACGACACCGGCTGGGTAATCAGCGCCCACATGCAAAGTGCGACGCCGAACACGGTAGCGATGAACGCGATTTGAAACGGAGCCATCCAGTTATCGAACTGCCCGAGAGAAAAAAGCAGGAGTGAGAGAGGTGCAATCAAGACAAGCATGATATCGGTTGAACGGAACGTCCGCCGCACGCACCAGAAGATCAGCAACGCGCTCCCGATTGCGATTGCCAGATTGACCGTCATTTCGGCCTGGCGATTCCAGTGCGTCAGTTCAATGATCGTCAGATTGACGAGACGTGGAATGGGGATGCGATGCGAGTAGTGATACGCCCAAATATCTCCGAGCGTCAGCGCCCCCCGGTCATATTTCTGGACGAGATCAACCGTTACCCACTCGTCCCCGGTGGGAACCTCGGCCGTGCGCTCCCAGATGAGCCAGAGGATGGTGACGAGCAAGGGGAGCGGGGTGAGCAGGAGCACAAAGCGCCCGACGCGCCACGAGCGCCGCCAGCCGACATACCGGCGGGCGGCGACTGTGCTATCGCTCGGTCGTTCGGGAGCGACGAGCGTATCCTCCTGCTGATTCGTACTCCGCATCGCTGCGTTCCCTTTTCCCTTCTCAGACATCACACGTCGTCAGCGTGACGATTATACGCGGGGCACGGATTCCTGCGGTCAATCGCTACGGAGTGTCATGCCGCAATCTCGACCTCCACCGACTGCGACGACTCCGCGTACCCACGCAGGTCTTTTGCCGCAATTTTGAGCGTCAGAACATGTTTGCCTGGCGCGAGTGTCCTCGCGGGGATGACGACGGTATATCCGGATGGAAGATAGGTGTCGTTCCCCGCCCCACTGGCGACATCGCTGCGATCAAAGCCATAGATGGTCGGCAGATCGGTGGTGCCGTCAATCGAAAGGAAAACATTCCCTGCCCCCGTCTGGGCCATGGTATCAATCGCCCACCCGCTGACAATGATCGGAACGGATACGGGGATGCGGATCGGGTGCTTGTATGGCCGCGCGACGACGATTTGCCCCGTTGCACTGCTGGTCAACGTATCAATGGAAGAAAATATCCCGTCGGGGAGTCGCGTCAATTGACCCAGGGAGCGTTGCTCTATCTGGATGGTGACCGTCTGCGGCGCTTGGTACACCTGCGTGCCGTCGTTGGTGATGATGGCGATAGCGAGCGAGTGTCGGCCTGGCGTCAGTCGCGCTCGATCAATCGTGGCCGAGAATCCCGAAGCCCCATAATTCGCATTGCCGAGCGCCTTTGCCACATCGGCGCGATTGCCGCCATACTCCGCGCGAATGCGTTGGGCACCGTCGAGCACGACCAACACACCGCCTGCCGGGCGGCGCGCCATTTCGTCTACCGCCCACCCGCGCACCCTGACCGTCGTGTCCCCGAGGATGGCAATCGGTTCCTGATGCGGTTGCACAATCGCCGTGTTGCCGACGTTCTCAATTGCATACCTTGTCGCCTGCGTAGTCGGCGCAAGATCGTCGTCCCGCGTCTTGTCCAGGCGAAAGATGCTCAGATGATGCTGGTCGAGATCGGCCACAAGCGTTCGCACGAATGCTGGCTCATACCGATTGAGCAGAAACAGCCGTAAACAGTCATCCGATGCCTCACGATAGTTGAGGATACATCCCTCATTGGCCCGGCGCATATCGAAAACACGCGTGGAAACGGCGAAACTCGTCCGGTTAATCTGCGCCATGAACACGCAGAGCAGTAGGAGCGCCACGAGTCCAGCCCCTGCGAGGCACATCTCAGTGATGTGGGTGCCATGGTGCGGCCGATTCTGAATTGACTTAATCGCGTGCGACACGTTCAGGGCGGTAATCACCGTCAGCGCGACCCACCACAAATCGGAGAACATATGGTAGCGGGACGTGATTGCTTGCTCTATCCCGTACACCGGCCCACGTACCCATGCCCCGCTTGCCATACACGCGAGCGCGAAGAGCGCAAGCCCAAGCCAGCCCGCGATCGCTCGCAAATCGCGCGTTCGCAGCCAGTAGACCAGCAGACTTACCGCCATGAGTAGAATACTGATCGCCCCGAATGCCTGCGCACGGGCGAGATCAGGATAGCCAACCGGGGCGCCGAGAAACACGAGCGCGAAATGAAGGGAGGCGAACACGTCTATCGTGTGTGGCGTGGATGGGAATCCGATGGAGTAGGGGATGATGATGGCGAGCGCGGCGGCTCCCCAGATCGCGAAGTACCGACTATTCCGGTATCCTGCGAGCCACAAGACCGGCAGGAATGCGACCCATGTAAACAGCCCGTTGGCGACTGAAAGCGAGGCGATCAGCGCGCCCAGCACCGCGATGCTGAACGCACCCGGCCCGACTCCCTGGGTCGTTAGCGCCCAGGTGCAGAGGGCAACCCCAAGGGTTGTCAAAAAAAACGGTATTTG
Source organism: Thermomicrobiales bacterium (assembly GCA_038238655.1). Lineage (GTDB taxonomy): Bacteria > Chloroflexota > Chloroflexia > Thermomicrobiales > JALYUS01 > JALYUS01. The sequence continues at coordinate 9,745 of JBBSFO010000026.1, forward strand.
AAATGGCACGAGCCAGTCTTCCAGTTGTGAGAAGGAGAAAAACAGGAGCGATACGGGGAGTGTCAGGGCGAGCGCGGCATTGATCGAACCGAATGTCCGCCGCACACAATGAAACAGAAGCGACGCCGAGGCGATCGCGATCCCGAGATCGAAAGTCATCTCGACCTGCGGATTCCAGCGGGTCAGTTTGATCAAGATGAGATCAATTAGACGGGGAAGAACGAGCCGATGATCGTTCCAGACTTCCCAGAAGTCGGTCCAGCGTAGCACGCCGTGGTTGGCACGCCACACGAGCTCAACCGTTGACCACTCATCATTGACCGGGACATCGAGCGTGCGATTCCAGATCAGCCAGAGCAGCAGGGCAATCTGAACGACCGGCACAAGGAGGAGCAACCATCGCGCGACGGACCAAATTTGCCGCAGCGCCGGTGTGAGGTGTGTGCCCCGCTCTACTCCATCGGCACGCGTTTGCACGGTAACTGACTCGACCAACGACATTTCCTCCGGTGGGATCGCGCGCAAACGTTTTCCGGTCGGGAAAGCGGCCCGTTCCGCTTCCTCGTCCGCCACCCAGAAAGAAGCAATTGCCCGCGTCGAGCGGACCGGAAGGATCGCCGCAACACTGGACGTGAAATCGAGGCCAGTATAGGCAACGGCCCTGTCGTACGCAAATCTCATGAATTGTCAGAATTTCCCCGGTATCGGACCGTGCGGAGATCGTGCGGGCAGGGGTGGCTCTGGGTCTGATTATTGGTAGCATCGGAAGCGTTTTCCGGTTTGTGCGTGGCTGTGTTACGATTCTTGCCCCGGCGTGCCGGCGTGCGATTGCGAATCATTCGACGCGGAGGGAGCGTAACGATGGCAGGGGCGCGGAAGAAAATTACCGTCGTGGGTGCGGGGATGGTCGGCGGCACGACCGCGCAACGGCTCGCGGAGCGCGATTATGCGGACATCGTCCTCGTGGACATCGTCGAGGGCCTGCCGCAGGGCAAGGCGCTCGATCTCAACCAGTCAGGCCCGGTCGAGGGGTACGACACGCTGCTCACCGGCACAAACAGCTACGAAGAAACGGCCGGATCGGACATCGTCGTCATCACCTCCGGCATCGCGCGCAAGCCCGGCATGAGCCGCGACGACCTGTTGCGCACCAACATGAACATCGTGCGCAGCGTGACCGAGCAGGTCGTCGCGCAGTCGCCCGACACCATCCTCCTGCTCGTTTCCAACCCACTCGACGCGATGTGTCATATCGCGCTCGATGCGTCCGGCTTTCCAAAGGAGCGCGTTATCGGGCAGGCGGGCGTGCTCGATAGCGCGCGTTTCCGCAGTTTCATCGCGCAGGAACTCGATGTCTCGGTGGAGGATGTGACGGCGTTCGTTCTTGGCGGGCATGGCGACACGATGGTGCCGCTGCCGCGCTATACGACGGTCGCCGGTATTCCCCTACCCGCCTTGTTGTCGCAGGAACGGATTGACGCGATTGTCCAGCGCACGGCGAATGGCGGCGCGGAGGTCGTCAATCTGCTCAAGACGGGCAGCGCCTTCTATGCGCCCGCTTCGTCCGTCTGCGCGATGGTGGATTCGATTTTGCTTGATAAGAAGCGGATCATGCCGACCTCGGTGCTGCTCGAAGGGGAGTACGGCATCCACGGCTTGTTCGTCGGCGTGCCATGCAAATTGGGCGCGACCGGGCGCGAGCAGGTGATCGAGATCGAATTGACCGCTGACGAATACGGAGCGTTGCAGCGCTCCGCCGGGGCAGTCCGCGAACTCGTCACCGCGATGGAAAACCTCAAAACCCAGCCCGCTTCGTAGGTCGGTCGGATGGACGCGCCGCGCCCCCTTTCCGTCGTGGAGGCGCAGGCGCGTATCCTTGCCCGCTTTCGCTGTTGCGATGCCGAATCGGTCAGCCTCGCCGCCGCGCTTGGTCGGACACTCGCATCGGATGTTGTCGCAGTGCGCGACCTGCCCCCTTTCACGAACAGCGCGATGGATGGCTACGCCGTTCGTGCCTGTGACACCATTAGCGCCTCCGCTTCAACGCCCATCCTGCTCTCGGTGATCGGTATCCACGCCGCCGGGGATGCCGCGTCGCTGACCGTCAGACCGGGTGTGGCGGCGATCATCACCACCGGGGCACCCTTGCCGCGTGGTGCAGACGCCGTCGTGCGGCTCGAAGCGACGGACGGCGGTGTGGCGACGGTGGCGATTCGTACAGCGGTTGCACCGGGCGCGAACGTCCGGCGACAGGGCGAGACGGTACAGCGGGGAACGACGCTCCTCCGCGCCGGGACACCGCTGACGCCGGGGCAGATCGGGCTACTTGCCGCGATGGGGAACGCGCAGCCGTCGGTCGTGCGCCGACCGCGTATCGCGCTCCTTTCTACCGGCAATGAACTGATTTCCGCTGGGGAATCACCGATGCCGGGGCAGATTCCAGACATCAATGGCCCATTGCTCGCCGCGCTGATCGAACAGTTTGGCGGCGACCCGGTCCCACTCGGTATCGCGCGCGATACGCCAGAAGACTTACGGCGGATACTTGATACGGTATCGAACGTAGACTGCATCATCACGACAGGCGGCGTGTCAGTCGGGGCGTACGATGCCGTACGCGCGGTGATTGCGGAGCGGGGCGTGCTCGATTTCTGGCGCGTGCGGATGCGGCCGGGGCATCCTGTCGCTTTCGGCCTGATTGGGGCAACACCGATCGTTGCGCTGCCCGGCAACCCGGTTGCGGCCTTCGTGACATTCCATATACTGATGCGCCCCGCCCTTGCCCATCTGCTCGGTCAGACACCGGAACTGCCGCCGACCGTCCCGGCACGACTGGCGCACGCGGTCGAGCATCGTGGCGACCACCAATCCTACCTGCGTGCCCGTCTCCGCGTGACGCCGATCGGCTGGGAGGCAGATACGATGATGGATCAAGCGGTGGCCAATGCCCTGAGCATCAGCGATGCAAACGGATTGGTGATAATCCCGGAAAGCGCCACGCAGGTCGGTAAAGGGGACGTTGTTCAAGCGATTCTCTTGACGCATCTAATGCATTGAATCCTGCCGCTACGACGTTGTCGCCTCAATCATGATGAAGAAATACTCATGTGGGCAAAAAAAGATGCCACGGCGTGATCGCCAGTGGCATCCCGTTTCACTTTTACCAGCTTTAGAGAGCCGTGCCGCGCCGACCACTGAGCAGTTGGACGATTAATACCACGGCGGCGATGACGAGCAGCAGATGAATAAATGCGCCACCGACACTGCCGATGAAGCCGAGCAGCCAAAGCAACAACAGCACCGCAACAATTGCCCAAAGCATGGTGACCATCTCCTTGTTTCTTCCCGCAAATCGCGGGAGTACTTGAAGGGTTCTTCGCTCCCCTTCATCGTTCACTGTCGAGGGATAATGCAGGAACCGTGCCACATGCTCTGTAAGTCGTAATTCTGTTACAATACAAGCGAAATCGTTGTGGCACCTTCCATGCATTCGAGGGAAGGAACATACGTCACGTCGAAAGGGGTACACCACATGGCGCTCAAAGATCATGCGAAGGACTTTTTCAGTATTATGCGCACCGTACAGTTGGACGATTTGCAGGCGCAGATTGCCCAGCCGCCGCTCGCGCTCATCGTTGGGCCGGATGCCCGGCTCGCCCAGCAGTTCGCCTTCGCCCTCGCCGGCGGAGACATGCCGGACGAGGCAACTGCGCGCCGGACGATCACGGTCGCGACGCCGGATGTACTTAATGGATTGCAGGTCGGGCCGGCGCCGTATGACGCGGTCTTGCTGCTCGATCCCACGCCTGACATGCGCCAGAATGCGATACTGCGGCGCATCATCAGCGACCAGCGACAGACGGCGGTGCTCGCGATCATCACCGGGTCGGGCGCGGAGATAGATCCTGGCATTGCGTCCATCACGGTGGCGGACCCGGCGAACCCGCAGGCGTTTCAGGCGCTCCGCACGCGGCTCGTGCAGATGCTCCACCCAGATCGGCGGGTCGTGTGGGGGCGGACGTTCGTCGGCTTCCGGCAGCCGATGACGGACTACCTGATCGAACAAACGGCGCGGGCGAACGCGCAGTTCGCGATCATGACGGACATCACGGCGCGCATCCCGATGATCGGCGGCCTCGCCTCGACGGGCGCGGATTTCTTCGTGCTGACCAAGAATCAACTGATCCTCGCGTACCAACTCGCCGCTATTCACGGGCGTGATCTGGGCGATCAAAAGACGATGCTGCTGAATTCCGCGCCGTACCTGGTCGCGGGCCTCGGCTGGCGCGAACTGGCGACCCGCGCGGTGCGCGTCATCCCCGGCGCGTCGTTCGTGCCCAAAGGCGTGATCGCCTACGGGGGCACGGTCGCGTCCGGGATGCTCGCCCGCACGCTCGCTAATCCGGATGGAGTCCGCGCGTGGTTGCGTGGCGTGCAGGAGGGCACGAAGACCTCGCTCGGCGTCGGCAACACACGAATGCAGGGAGTCAAGGAGCGAATCGGCGGCCTGATCGGCGCAGCCGAAGAACGCTTCGGTCGCCGTACTCACCTCGCCCCGAAATGGCGTCGGCCCGACCCCCGCCTCGCTATCGTCCCGCCTGTCCACGTCATCCCCGCCGCAGACTGACAAACCGGGGAGAACCGCAGAGGACGCAGAGAGCGCAGGGGACGCCGAGAAAAGGAAGAAAAGAAGAGTCTTATCTTTTCATTATCCCCTTCTCTGTGCTCTCTGCGTCCTCTGCGGTTCTCCCCGGTTTCGTCCTCCGGTCTACTGCGGGCGAAGGAGGAGGGGCGATGGCGAGGGAACGGGCGGAGGTCGTGATTATCGGGGCGGGGGTGATGGGGGCGAGTCTCGCCTTTCATCTGACGCGGCTCGGCGTGCGCGACATTCTCATTCTCGAAAAAAAGCATGTTGCGGCGGGGGCATCGGGGAAGACTGGGGCGCTCCTGCGGCAGCACTACTCGAATGTGCCGGAGGCGACACTCGTTTACCGCTCGGTGCAGGTCTTCAAGCATTGGTCGGAGATTGTCGGCGGCGAGTGCGGGTACGACGGCAGCGGCCTGATCGCCACCGTCTATCAGACGGGGCCGGACGATCCGAACGTTGCGCGGATGCACGCCAATATCGCGATGCAGCGACAGGTCGGCATTAAAACGGAGGTCGTCACGGCGGAGCAGTTGCGTGCATTGCAGCCCTTCGACCGGGTAGATGACCTCATCTGCGCCGCGTATGAGTCGGAGGGTGGCGCGGTGGATGCCATCGCTACAACGCGCTCCCTGATTGCCGCAGCGGAGCAACATGGCGCGCGATTGCGCGAGGGCGTGACGGTGACGGCGATTCGCACAGCGGGCGGGCACGTAGCGGGCGTCGAAACGAGTGACAGGCCGGTGGATGCGCCGGTCGTCGTGTGCTGCGCGAACACCTGGAGCGCGCCGCTGCTTGCGACGGCGGGCGTTGCCGTGCCGATTGCGGTGATGCGCGTGCCGGTTGCGATCCTCGAACGACCGGAAGCGATGGCGGCGGGTCACATGGCGTACGTGGACACCGCCGCCGGCATCTTCTGCCGCAAATGGAAGCCGGGGCAAACGCTGATGGGCGTCGCGACGGCGGAACATCATTCCTACGTGGACCCCGACCACTACGATGAGACGGTGGACGCTGCCTATGGTGCGGCGGCCATCGCCCAGATCGCCGGGCGAATGCCGCCGATGGCAGACGCGCGCTTCCTCACCGGCTGGGCGGGACTGTATGACATGTCGCCGGATACCCACCCGATTCTCGACTGTGCGCCAGATGTCGCGGGGTTGTTCATGATGGTTGGGTTCAGCGGCGCGGGCTTCAAGAAAGCCCCGGCAATCGGCGAGTGTATGGCGCAGTTCATCACCGGCGCACAGCCCGTCGTGGATCTCACCCCCTTTCGTCTCGCCCGATTCGACAACGACGACTGGCGGCAACCGTGGAGCGAGAACGAATACGTCTTCACCACCGACTTCGGCCACATCTTTTGAGGAAACCGGGGACGAGTCGAAACCAAATGAACCGCAGAGGCGCAGAGGACGCAGAGAGCGCAGAGAGGGAGAACAAGAAGAGAATAGGAAGAGAAAGTAACACTAGGAGTTACGCAGTTCAGAAGGAAAAACCCGGTGGAGCAGGCTTCAGTCTGCCGTCCGATTGCAGGCTGAAGCCTGCTCCACCAAGGGAAACGCATCCAACTGCGTAAAGTCCTAAACACATCATTCCGTTTTCCTCTGTGTTCTCTGCGTCTCTGCGGTTCGTCCCCGGTTTCAGGAGTTTAGCGTGCAATATCAGCGGATTGTTCTGGTTGGATTGAGTGGGAGCGGGAAGAGTACGATCGCACGACGGCTGGCGGAACGGCTCGGCTGGCGGGCGGTGGACTCGGACGACCTACTGGAACAGCGGGCCGGAAAGCTGATTCCGCGCGTCTTCGCGGAGGATGGCGAAGTCACGTTCCGCGCCCTCGAATCCGCCGCACTCGCCGACGCATGCCGGGAGACGCAGACTGTCGTCGCCACCGGCGGGGGTGTTGTAACGGTTGAGGCGAACTGGCCGGTGATGCGGCGGGATGCGCTCGTCGTCCATCTCGGCGCGTCGCCGGAAACGCTGCTCTGCCGTTTGGAAGAACATGCGCGTCGCGACGGGCACGATGTCGCGACGCGTCCGCTCCTCGCTGGCGTCGCACCGGCCGATGCCCTGCGCGCGATGCTGGTACGTCGTGCCGCCGACTACGCGCGGGCGGATGTCGCGCTCGATACCGAGGGACGTGCGCCGGAAGCGGTCGCCGATCTTCTCGCTGCACTCGTGCGCGGGGAACCCGTCGCCCTCTGGGAGGAACGGTTCGATACTGCCGCGCACGCGTCGCATCTTGCGGTCGGCTACGGACTACTGGAGCAGTTGCCGGAGCGGATCGTGGCGCGCTGGCCGGGCGGGCTTTCCGGGTGCGTGCTGATTACCGATGAACGGATCAATATCGCGCTCGGTGATCGGGTGCGCGCCTTGCTCGCGGCATCGTCGCTACCGCTCGTGGCGACATTGACCGTGCCCGCCGGCGAAGCGAGCAAGAGCCTCGATCAGACGGCGGCGCTCTACACCGCGCTCGCGGCGGCGGGAGTGGACCGGAAGACGGCGATCATCGCGCTCGGTGGCGGCGTTGTCGGCGACCTCACCGGGTACGTGGCGGCGACCTATCTCCGTGGGCTGCCGCTCGTGCAGATACCGACGACGCTCCTGGCGATGGTGGATTCGAGCGTCGGCGGCAAGACGGCAGTGGATTTACCGGCGGGGAAGAACCTCGTCGGTGCGTTCTATCAGCCGCACCTCGTGCTCGTGGACCCGGCATGTTTGCGGACGCTGCCGGAGCGGGAGATGCGTTCCGGGTGGGGGGAAATCGTCAAGCATGCTCTGCTGGAGGGCAGCGTGCCCGGTGTCCTCGCACCGACGCTCCTGCCGACGCTCCGGGATCGCGCCGTGCTGCTCGTCGCGGGCGATCCGCTGGCATTGACGAGTGTGATCGCGCGGAATGTCGCGCTGAAGCTCGCGGTCGTGCGCGGCGATGAGCGGGAGGAG
>JBBSFO010000027.1:0-17136 GCA_038238655.1 Thermomicrobiales bacterium
ATGAGCAGGAGCCATCTCGTGCGGATTGACACCACGCGCGTCGCCGATCTTTCCCCGGAAGCGCGCGACGAACTGCGCGCGCTCACGACTGCGGTGTATCCCCCTACGGCGATCGCGACACCCCCCGATACGCAGGTGACGTGGGCGGCGCAAGAGTGGAGCATCCGCGTCTGGGACGATGCCGGTCAACTCGTCGCGCATGCCGGGCTGTTGACGCGCGAGGCGGACGTTGACGACGCGCGGACCGTGATCGGCGGAATCGGCGGCGTGAAGACCCACCCCGATGCGCGCGGTCATGGCTACGCGGCAGCGGCAATGCAGAGGGCCGCCGCCTTTCTCGCGGATGAACGTGGTGTCGCGTTCGTCCTGCTGGTCTGCTTGCCAGCGACCGTCCCGTATTACGAGCGGTTGGGTTGGCGGCGTTTTCGTGGGACACTACTGGTCGAGCAACTGGGCGGCACGATCCCCTTTACCGCGAATCTCCCGATGGTCCTGCCCGCCCGCGACGTGGCACCGCTCGACGGAACGATTAATCTGTGTGGCTACCCGTGGTGAAACCGCGCGGCCCACGACTGGAGCGATGAACAGGTGACAGATACTTCCCCGCGTGAGGCGGCGGCGCTCGATGCCGCGCGTCGCGCGCTCGACATGCTTTCGTTCGACCTCGCGCGCTACGAGACGACCTCGTGGCGCTGCCGCGACACCGCCCGCGCCTACCTCGCCGCCGGGTTTCCGGTCGAACGGATCGGCGCCTATCTTGAACGCGCCTACCAACGTGGCCTGCACGATCGCGTGCATTCCTACGAAGCCTTGCCCGATGAGTACGTCGGCAACAATGCTGACCTCATCGCGGATGCCTACCTTGCGGGCGGCGATGTGACCAAGAAGCTCGACACATTAGCGCAAGTACTCGACGCGGTCGTCAAACAGAAGGGCAACACGCTGGCGCACCGCGTGCAGCACGCGATGGCGCTCTGGGGCGCGAGCCGCGCCAATGACGCACGCGTGCGCAAGTTTCTTGCACCAACAAAAACGGCGACGCGCGAAACTGTTACCGCGCTCGACACACACTACCCGAAAGCCCGCTTCGTGCTCGCCGTCGTCGAGGATGACGCGGCGGATGCGCTCCGCTGGCTGGTGGAATACGACGCGCTATTGCCCAACGAATCCGGCGCCGCCTTTCGCCGCGTCCACCTCACGACGCTCACCTTCTGGCTGATCGCGCGGGACCGCTATTCCCTGACGCTCCCAACAGATGACCTGAGCGGCCTGCCTGACTCGCTCCGCCACGCGTCTGCAATCCCGGCACAGGTCAGTTGCGAGTTTAAGGCCACGACAGCGAATTGACGCCGATTGACGCTCTGCCCGGTCTGCAACCATACTGCGCGTGACGGGCGAGGTTCGGGTACGGGCGGAGGGGTGCATGCATATCGTGTTGGGGATGGCGCTCGCGGCGGCGGCGGGGTGGAACGCCTTTCTTCCACTGCTCGCGCTGGCGTTCGCACATCGCCTCAGCGGCCGCATCCCCATCGGATCGCCGTACACCTTTCTCGCCAGTAATGGCGGCATCGTCGTGCTGCTGCTGCTCCTCCCATTCGAACTGTTCGGAGACAAATCACCGACCATCGAGGCGATCAACGACCGCCTCGGGCTGTTCTACCGCCCCGTCACGGGCGCGCTAATCATGCTGGCGACGACGAAAGATACCGGCATGCCTGCGATCCTCGCCGCGATCATCGGCGCGACGCTTGCATTGGGCATGCACCTGCTCAAAGTCCGCTATCGTCGCCCGCTTACTGGTGTCTTCGGCGGCATCCCGACACCTGTCGCCTCCGCAGGGGAAGATTTTGTCGTCGCCATCGGCGCAATAATTGCCCTGCTCCTGCCCATTGCCGGGCTCGTTGTGATGGCGCTGGGGGCGGGGCTGGCATGGTGGATCGGAAGCATCGTGCGACGGAAGGTGGGGCGGGACATGGCGGAGATGGCAACCGCGCCGCGACCTTGACACGAGGCGACTCAAGGAGTATTCTGTCACCGGACTAAGCGTTGCGAGCGTTGTTTCGCTCGTTGACGCATCAGGAAGGGGCAAGGACGAAGGCGATGGAGTTTCAAGATTACTACGCGGTGCTGGGTGTTCCCCGGACTGCGGACGAAAAACAGATCAAGAGCGCCTACCGCAAACTCGCCCGCAAATATCACCCAGACGTCAACAAGGACGCGGGTGCGGAGGAGCAGTTCAAGCGCGTCAGTGAGGCGTACGAAGTGCTTTCCGATGGCGAGAAACGGGCGCAATATGACCGATACGGCCAAGCATGGCAGCAATATCAGCGCAGTGGCGGATCGAGCGCAACAGGTCAGAGCGCAGATGATTTCACGCGCTGGTTCACCTCGCAGCAGGGCGGCGCGCGCGGAAATGGGTCACCTGGCAGTTACCAGACCGAATACACAACGACCGACGGCGGAGCCGGTTTCTCGGACTTTTTCGAGACGCTCTTCGGACGCACGGCGGGCCGGGGTCGGGGCGGCGCCACAACGCAAACGCCCCCGCGCACGCGCCGCGGGCGCGATACCGTCGCTGAACTGGAAGTCACCTTCGCGGACGCCTATACCGGTGGCGAACGGCAGATCACCTTCGATATGAATCGCGCCGAACCGATGACGGTGACGATTCCTGTCGGCGCGGACGACGGTCAGCGATTGCGCTACGCGGGCAAAGGCCACCCCGGCGTCGGTGGCGGTGGCAACGGCGATCTCGTCATTGAGCTACGCGTGCTGCCCGATGCGCGGTTCACGCGCGACGACGTGACGCCGACGACCTTGCGGACGACCGTTGACGTACCACTCTACACGGCTCTGCTCGGCGGCGAAGTCGTCGTGCCGATACCGGACGGCAAACGATTGTTCGTGAAGGTGCCACCCGAAACGCAGAATGGGCGGCCCATCCGCCTCGCGAACAAGGGATGGCCGCTCGTCATTGGGCACCCGGAGAAACGGGGCGACATCATCGTTACCCTTCGCGTCCAACTGCCGACGCATCTCACCGACGACGAAAAACGGCTTTTCGAGGAACTGCGGGCGCTCCGACCGAACGAGTGAAAATCACTGACAACCGAGAATCGCGTATACTTTCCCCGTGCCGGTATCGGTACGGGGTCTTTGTTCCCGTTAAGGAGCGCTGTGAATCGCCGTTTGCTTATCAGCGTCCATCTGCCACTCCTGCTCACGGCGATGTTCTGGGGAACGAACTTTGTTGCGCTCAAGCGTATCCTGGAACACCTGACCGTCGCGGATACGCTGGTCGTGCGCTCACTCCTCGCCGCGCTGTGCAATGTCGTGCTACTGCTCGTCCTCCGGCGTTCCAATGTACCTATCGCGCGCGCGGACATGCCGCGCGTCTTCCTTGTCGCGATCCTCGGCGGGGTGTTGACACCGATCCCCAATATCCTCGCGCAGCGGTACATCACCGCGAGCGTCGCCAGCCTGCTCGCGACGACCAACGCACTGTGGACGGCGCTGTTCGCCTGGCTGATCCTCAGTATCGGCCTGACGCGGCGGAAGATCATCGGGATGGGCGTCGCATTTCTCGGTTTCCTCATCATCCTCTTGCTCGGCGGGCCATCGGTCTCGTTCAGTGTGCGGAACACCGTTGGCGTGCTGATCTTCGTCCTGTCGCCGCTCAGTTGGGGGCTGTATTCCGTCCTCGCCAAGCCCCTGCTTGCGCGCTACCCCTCGATGCAACTGGTCGCCGTTACAACGATTGTCGGCACCGTCTTCCTTCTACCGATTGTCTTTTCCGGCACGCCGGGCCGGGTCGCCCGCCTTTCCGGCCAGGACTGGCTGCTGCTGCTCTGGGTCGGCGTCATCACGCTCTGGCTGGCATACGTCTTCTGGTTTCGGGGTTTGCGCGCTCTTCAACCGTCGCAGGTCGCGGTTTATATCTATCTGGTGCCCTGTTTCGGTGTGATCGCGGCGCGCGTTTTTCTGAGCGAGCCGATCACGCTATTTGTCCTGATCGGCGGCGCAACGATCCTTAGCGGCGTGATTATCACGAACTCGCCATCGCGTGCCGAACGCATCGCAGCAGCCGCACCCGCAGTCGCGACACCGGCATCACCCCACTCGTTCCGGTCATGAACATCGCCACGACGGACGCCGCAAACGAACGAGCACGACGCGATGCAGACTTCGCCACACTGGTGGCGACCGTCGCGGCGTGCCGAACCTGCCCCACGATGGAGGGGCGGCGGCGCGTTTTGACCGACGCAAACGGCGACATTGATGCACGGGTGATGTTCATTGCGGAAGCGCCGGGGCGGGGTGGCGGGGAACGGACGGGCGTACCCTTTTCGGGTGATTTCTCGGGGCGGACACTTGACCGGCTTCTCGGCGAAGCGGGTTGGACGCGCGCAGATATCTTCATCACCAACGCCGCGCTCTGTAACCCCCAAGGCCCGACAGGCGCGAACCGCCCCCCGAGCCGACAAGAACTCGCCAACTGTCGCGGTCATCTCCGTGCGACACTGGCGATCGTGGATCCGCCCGTCGTTGTGACACTCGGCGCGGTCGCACTGACGGCGTTGGGGCATATCGAATCGCACGGCCTGAAACTGACTGCGTCCCGCGGCTCGCCAAACCACTGGTACGGCCGCATACTCGTTCCACTCTTCCATCCATCGCCCAAAGTGCTGGCGTGGTTCCCCTACGCGCGCATGGCCGAAGATTTCCGCGCACTGCGCGACATCGTGGATGGCATCGGGGTATAAGGAGATCGAACCACCAAGACACCAAGAAAAGGTTCGTCTTCTCTCTTGGTATCCTTGCGGACGCCCTCTGGGCAATATTGGTAGTTCGACCACATTACGACGCGCGCACTTCCGTGATGACGGCGCGGAGTGAGGCGGAGGGTGTGACGATCTCGAAGTCGTCGCCGACGCGGTGGCCGATCAGCGCCTTGCCGACGGGTGATTCATTCGAGATCCGCCCCTGGCGCGGTTGGGCCTCGACTGCGCCGACGATGGTGTAGGTCACATCATCGCCATCGAGGTTGAGCGTTACGGTCGAGCCGACCCGAATCACGCTCGTATCCTCGACGAAATCCGCCGTAACAATCGCGTGCTTCATCAAGTATTCGAGTTCGCGGATACGCGCCTCGATCATCCCCTGCTCTTCGCGCGCGGCGTGATAACCCGCATTCTCTCGCAGGTCACCTTCCTCGCGCGCCCGCTGGACGACGGTCGAGATCTCCTTGCGCTTCACCTTCGTGAGATGGTCATATTCCGTCTGAAGCCCCGCAAGGCCGGCGGCGGAAACCGGGATCTTCTTGGCGACCGATGCCGTCTGCGCTTTCGCTTTCTCGCGCCGCAGTTTCGCCGCGTTCTGTCGTTGCGTCGTACTACTCATACTCAGCCCCTTCTCCCGGAGGTCGCATATCGCCTCATCGCACTCCATTGTATCCACGCGGAGGGGTAACTGGCAAACTAGCGCGCCGTCTTCCACACCGGTGTGACATCGGCCTCCGTGAGCCACGCCGTCAAATCGTCCTCGTCATCAAGAGTACGGACCAGGGCGCGACCGTCCGGGAGCAGTTGCACGCTGGCACCGTGCGCGCGGGCGAGCGCGACGGCTTCGTCCAGAATATCGTGCTCATCGGCAGCGAGCACGACGACGCGTTCGAGCACCACGCGACGCACGGCGTGCATCCACTCTTCGAGCGTCGCGCGGGCGGCATCGGCGAGTGGGCCGCCGGTACGGCTTTCCAAAAAGCGCACGACCTGGTCGAAGGCGAGGCCCCGACGTAGCGCGCGACGCAGCGATGTGGACGTGATGCGGTACATACTGACGCGATCCAGCGTCTCGGCGTCAGCGAGCGCAAGCAGCGGCCAGAGATGCACCGGTTCCGCATGGAGCACGAGGACCGTGAGATCAGGCTGGATCGCGAGGGGCGTCGCGCCGAAGGGCGGGAGCGCGGGTTCCGGCCTCCGCCCGAGCAGCCACCAACCGACATCGGTCACCTGCACGGCCTCGCCCATCGCGGTGTGCCCCCACGTGACAGCGCCGAACCACGCGAGGGCGGAGCGCAGGGTCGCCTCGATGCAACCGCGCACGAGGGCGTCCCGATCGGGCGGCGCCTGCCCCACCCCGCTTGCCGCCGTGAACTCGTCGCCGAGCAGCGATGGCCGCACCTGCACGAGACGCATGAGCAGGTTGTCGAGCACGTACCAGTGGCCCGGCTGGCAGTGCGTGAGCGCGTCGAGCAGCCGACCACGGAACGCGGGCCAATCCACGCCCCAGAGTTGCAGCGCCGTCCCCTGCCCTTCGAGCCACCCTGACATCCCACGCCAAGCCGTGAAAAGTTCGCGCGTCTGCGCACCGAAGCCGAGTTTGGCCCAGGCGACGGGGTCATGCGTCGCGAGCATCCGCCGACCTTCCTCGTCGCGTTCGGTGACGAGGCCACGCGCCCGCCCGAGGGCGGCGAGGAAGGCGAGCGACGCACTCGGCGGGATCGCGGTATCGAGCGACGTCCAGAACTGTCGGGCGACGCGCTCAGTGAATTGGTGGTCGTCCGCGAGCGCCGCGATGCCGCCGCTCGGCCAGCGCGCCGCCTGATGCTCGATCAGCCGCAGGAGCGTCAGCATGTCCCACGCGAGCGCGAACGGGTGTCGCCAGCCAGAGGACGGCTCGGCGGAAACCGCATTCAAGGGCGGCAGAGGGATCTGCGCCATCGCGGGGACGCGGAATTCAACCGGCATGACGAGCATCCGCTCGCCCCACGACCAGCCGTGATACGCGAGCAGGCTGGCAGTTAATTCAACGAGTAGGGCGCGCCGCGCCGCCGCTGTTTCCGCACCCGCCAGCGCGGACGCCTCACTCAGTGGCAGCGGCGATGCTTCTTCACGCAGCGCCGCGACGACCCGCCGCGCACCGGGCGATAGGGCTGCCTCGACGTCCACCAATGCGCGCGGCGCGCGGACGCGTGCCTGCAGCGCATGCAATAACCGCTCCCGGTCGCCGGGCCGCAGGCTCGTCGGCATATCGGCCACATGCCAGCGATGCGCGGCAATGAGCAGCACGTCCGCATCGAGCGATTCGAGCAGTTGACGGACGGTCGGCGCGGCAAGATCGCCGCGCTGCCGATCACGGACGGCGCGAGCGATCACCGTCGCCAGTTCTCGCGGCAATGAGAGCGCGCCCGTTGATTGCCGGTGCACGATGGCGGCGTCTCGCAAGGTGGCGAGTGATGCGTTCAGGTCGAGCGGATCGAGGCGCAGGCGCGTCATCAATTCCTCGCGCGCCAGACCCTCCTCGGGGCCGAGGGCGAGCGTCCCCGCGATCTCCCGCGCCTGTGGCGGCAGGCGGTCCAACAGGTCTTCGAGCGTCCAACGATCGGTCATTGCCTGATATAACATCGCGACGTTATCTGGGTGGGTCCGCTTCGTGAGATGCACGTCCCACGCCTCGGCCGCCGCGCGAATATCGGCCGGGGGTGCATCCATGAGCAGGGTGAGAAGGCTACGCTTCATAATCATACCGATCACCGAAGAATGGGCGTTCGTTCGCATCTATTGTACACGCTGCCACAATCCGTAGATTCGGGAATTCGGGCGCGCAAAAAGGTAACGCTGGCAAGGCGAAATCGTTGAGCCGATGGTTGCATGAACGGACGGGATATGCTATACTCGACGGAGTAGAACAAGCGTTCCGTTACGGCACTCATGGGCATGAGGCCGCGCGGCACAATCTCCCCGGAGAGAACAGGATATGTTCGATGGCGTTGGACAGCGCGCGTACAGGAAAAGCCAGTATCGGTCGCAACGGCGCAGGGAAGGAAGGAAAGGCAGCGATGGCCACCAGTGCCAACGGTGTTGAGCGCGGCGCGAGTGTGGATGACCGGCGCAAATCGCTCGATACGGCGGTCGCGCAGATTGAGCGCGCCTACGGCAAAGGTTCGATCATGCGGCTCGTAGACGTTTCCAACAAGATGCCGGTCGAAGTGATCCCGACGGGTTCGATCGCGCTCGATCTGGCGCTCGGTGTCGGCGGCATCCCGCGCGGCCGGATCACCGAGATTTACGGGCCGGAGTCGAGCGGCAAGACGACGCTCTGCTACCACATCATCGCCGAGGCGCAGAAGACGGGTGGCATCGCGGCCTTCGTGGATACGGAGCACGCGCTCGATCCGTCGTATGCGCGCAAGTGCGGCGTGGACCTCGAAAACCTCTATATTTCGCAGCCGGACACCGGCGAGCAGGCATTGGAGATCACCGAAACGCTCGTCCGCTCCGGCGCGGTGGATGTGGTGGTGGTGGACTCGGTTGCCGCGCTCGTGCCGCGCGCTGAGATTGACGGCGACATGGGCGACGCGCACGTCGGTTTGCAGGCCCGCCTGATGTCGCAGGCGCTCCGCAAGTTGACCAGTGCGATCAACCGCTCACATACATCGGTGATCTTCACCAACCAGTTGCGCATGAAGATCGGCGTAATGTTCGGCAACCCGGAAACGACATCCGGCGGTCGCGCGCTCAAGTTCTACGCCTCCGTGCGGCTCGAAATTCGCCGCGTAGACAGCATCAAAAATGGCGCGGACATCACGGGCAGCCGCTCGCGCGTTAAGGTCGTCAAGAACAAGGTCGCGCCGCCCTTCAAGCAGGCGGAGTTCGACATTATGTACGCGGAAGGCATTTCCGCCGCCGGGAGCGTCCTCGATGTCGGCGTGGAACTCGGCGTCGTCCGCAAGAGCGGCGCGTGGTTCTACTACGGCGAGGAGCGCGTCGGCCAGGGCCGCGAGAACGCGAAGGAGTTCCTGAAGGCGCACCCCGAAATGCAGGAAGAGATCTATCGCCGCATCCTCGGCCTCGCCGACAAGGCGGCAGACGACTTCAACATCGGCGTCACGACCGAATCGGCGTCCGGCCCCGATGGTGTGCTGGACGAACTGGACGCAGACGAATAAACCTCACCCCCCGACCCCCTCTCCATCGCAATGGAGAGGGGGAGCGAGATCAGGGAGCGATGATCGATCACGACACAACAACGCAAATAACGGGGGCGACCGTGCTATCGGTTGCCCCTGTTGACCGGAAGGGGCAGGAATTCGCCGTCACCTTCGATGGCTCCGCGCCGTTGACCTTGACGGTGGCGATCGTCGTGGAGTTCGGTATTGCGCCGGGAAAGGTCTTTCAAGCGGGGGACCTCGACGCGCTTCGCCATGCCGATGTGCGACAGCGGGCGACGGAGGCGGCGGTGCGCTATCTCGGCATGCGCCCCCGCTCGACGCACGAAATCCGCGATTACCTGCATCGCAAGGGCTATTCGCCGGAAACGGTCGAAACGGCGGTCGGCAGGCTGACGGAACGCGGCTACCTCGACGATCTTACCTTCGCCCGCTGGTGGGCGGAGAACCGCGCGCAGTTCCAACCGCGCGGCCCGCACCTGATCCGGCAGGAGTTACGCCGCAAAGGCGTCACGAATACAACGATAGACGAAACCCTCGCCGAGCAGGCCGAGACGGTGGATACGGACGCGCAGGCGCTCGCCCTCGCCCGTGGCAAGTTGCGCACCTTCCACAAGAACGGCCTCGAACCCGATGTGATGTATCGCCGCCTGTCCGGCCTCCTCGCCCGTCGTGGCTACGGCTACGACGTCGTCCGCACCGTCCTGAAAACCCTCCGCGACAACGGCGAACTGAACGGTGATTCTGCACTCGATTCCATAGAAGACGATCAGAATTAAGATGCGCGAATCGTGTCAACGTACCATGCGAATGTGTCGAGAAATTGAGCCAGTCTATCTTCGGTCGCGATTGCGCTTATGTTGATTGAGGGTTGGCGATCAACAGCGTTTGGCGGCAGAGGAGCGCCATTGATCTTTTCAAGCCGCGTCCGTAACTCTTCCCGCAACGTCAGATCAGAAAAGGGAGGGTTGGGGCGCATATCGCGGAAGTCTACATAGATTTTCCCGTTAGTCCAGAGCCAGCCGAAATAGTGCTTAACGCCCTTGTGGGTGACGATTGGAGCCATGCTGCCCATTTGACTTGTGCCCCATTTGCACTCGATACCATGCTCCATCGCCCATTCATAGAAGCGCCGAATCGCCGATACTTCGTCAGGCGGCCGAGCATCGGTTAGTTCCGCAAAGAAGGTTTCGGCATTCTGGTGACGTTTGGACGACGTTGACGAAGTCATTGCCATCGTCTTCTGCTGTGTTTGCACCGTCTGGCCGAGTACACGCGGAACGAGCGTCTTCAGATTACTACCCTCAAACTGCTTGATTTCTACCGCGAGCACTTCAACAGGTGACATGTACTTGTTCAGGAACTCGACGACGCGCTGCAAATGCATCGGCATCTCGTCTGCGACAAAGAGTAGGCGCAACTTTCCAATGGACAGGTTCTCGCCGACGCGTGCCCAGAATGCTTCGATGTCAGGTTCTTCCTCTTGAACGAGTTCGCTCACTTTCAAATCTGGGTCAGTGCCTTGCGCCCGGCATCGCTCCTCGAAATAAGCACGGATACGTTCGGCGGGCCAGTAGATTTCGAGATGTGCGGCGTAATCGAGCATCTGGCCGACGACTTCGCGCCGGATACGGGAGTCAGAACTACGCTTCACCTCAACGATCGTCGGTATCGCGTCCTGGTCGAGAAACAGATGGTCAATCCACCAGCCGCCGGTTCCGTCCGCCTCGGCGGTGAGGCTCAGTTCGGGCGAGACGAGCAGCCAGCGGCGCGGATTCGTCGTATTCATCTGGTCTCCTGCCAGCAGATCGGGGTAATCTGAAAGCAAACCCTGAAGTAACGCCTCTGAGTTGTACGGTGTCCGGTTTACTTTGACGAGCGAGTTATCTGGCTGCATGATGAAAATACTGCCGTCCATGACGAATCCTTCCCCAATCACGTCAGCGGATCACGAGTACCGATTCACGCGCGTCATGCCGTTGCCTTGTTATATCACGGCACAGGGGACACGTTCGTGTCCGGCGTTGCATCGTGGTTGCGGCCATCCGTACGCCTCTGCTATCCTCGCGGGCAATGAGGAGGGGTGATGGCGGGGATTTCGGTCTTTTTTCCGGCGTACAACGATGGCGCGACGATTGCCAGCCTGGTGATTACGGCGGCGCGGACCTGCGCCACACTGACGGACGATTACGAGATCATCGTCATCGAAAATGGTAGCACGGACAACACCGTCGCCATTCTCGAAGCCCTCGCGCCGCAGGTGGCGCATCTTCGCGTTCTGACGCACCGGGAGCCGCTCGGCTATGGCGGCGCGCTGCGCAAGGGCTTTGCGACAGCGACGAAAGAGTTGATCTTCTACACCGACAGCGACGGCCAGTACGATCCGTCCGAACTGCCACTCCTCGTCGAGGCGCTGACACCAGAGGTGGACATCGTCAATGGCTACAAGATCAGCCGTTCCGATCCACTCGGCCGAATCATCATCGGCAAAATATACCACCACGCGATGAAACTACTCTTCGGCTTCAAAATCCGCGATGTGGATTGCGACTTCCGGCTGATTCGCCAGACAGTCTTCGACAAAGTCCATCTGGAGTCGTACAGCGGCTCTGCCCCCGTCGAGTTTGTTGCCAAGGCGCAGGACCTCGGCTTCCGCTTCGCCGAGGTGCCCGTCCATCACTACCACCGCGCGCATGGTAAGTCGCAGTTCTTCAACCTCCCACGCATTGCGCAGACGGTGCGGCAACTGCTCGGCCTCTGGTGGATGCTCCGCATCAAGCGCGCGCACCTGAAAGCGCCCGCCGCGACGCCCGCCCCGCTGGGAGAACCCACCGATGACTGAACCCCAACGGGCGGAATGGAGCGGCGTGCGGACACTTGTCACGGGCGGCCTGGGGTTTATCGGCAGCAATCTCGTCCACCGCCTGCATGCGCTCGGCGCGACGGTGATGGTCGTGGACGCACTAATCCCCGGTCACGGCGGCAGTCGCGCCAACCTCGACGGGCTTGGCAACGCGGTCGAAGTGATCGTCGGCGATCTGCGCGACCGGGTGCTGATGGAAAACCTCGTCGCCACGCAGCAAGTGATTTTCAACCTCGCCGGGCAGATCAGCCACGAAGACAGCATGCGCGACCCCTTCACCGATCTCGAACACAACACCCGCGCGCCGCTCACGCTGCTCGAAGCATGCCGGACGGCGAACCCGGATGTCCGTGTCATCTTCACCGGCACGCGCCAGCAATATGGCCGCCCGCAATACGTGCCGGTGGACGAGCGCCATCCGATGCAGCCGGTGGATGTTAACGGCGTCAACAAGTGGGCGGGCGAGTATTATCACCTCTTGTATCAAGAGGTCTATGGGATGCGCACCTGCTCCTTGCGGCTGACGAACTGCTACGGCCCGCGCCAGGTGACGGACCGGCATACGCAGGGCGCATTCCCCTTCTTTATCGGGCGTGCGCTCGCCGGGCAGCCGATCACGCTCTACGACGAAGGCCAGTTCAAACGCGACATCAATTTCGTGGATGACGTGGTCGAGGCGCTTCTGTTGGCGGGTGCAAACGACGCGGCGATTGGCGAGGCGTTCAATCTCGGCAGCCCGCCGATCACGCTCCGCGAGTTCGTGGAGACACTGGGCGACGTCGTCGGCGGGGTGGACGTGCATTACATCCCGTATCCGCCCCAGCGCCGCGCGATCGAGATCGGCGACACCTACTGCGAGTATGGGAAAATCAGCCGGACCCTGAACTGGCTGCCACGCACGAGCCTGCGCGACGGCCTGCAGAAGAGTATCGCGTGGCATCGCGCCCACGGTCCGCGCCCGAAGGAGGGCCTGGTATGAGCATCACCACGCGCGCTATTCCGATTGCCAGCGCGTCCGCCCAGTATGCGACAATCAAAAATGAGATAGACGCCGCCGTACACCGGGTGCTGGATAGCGGGTGGTTCATCCTCGGTGCGGAGGTCGAGGCGTTCGAGCGGGAGTTCGCGGCCTATTGCGGCGTCGCGCACGCCATCGGCGTCGGCAATGGCACCGATGCGCTGATGCTCGCCCTTAAAGCGCTCGACATCGGGCCGGGCGACGAGGTGATCACCGCCCCGATGACGGCGGCCTTCGGCGCGTTCGCGATCACGATGAACGGCGCAATTCCGGTTTTCGTGGACATCGAACCGGGCACCGCGAACATCAATCCCGCCCTGCTCGAACAAGCGATCACGCCGCGCACGAAGGCGATCATGCCGGTGCATCTCTACGGGCAGGCGGCCGATCTCGGCGCGATCATGGCAATCGCAGAGCGGCACGGCATCCCGGTTGTCGAAGACGCGGCGCAGGCACACGGCGCGCTGTACGACGGCAAGCGCGTCGGCAGCATCGGCAGGATCGCCGGCTTCTCGTTTTATCCGAGCAAGAATCTCGGTGCGGCAGGCGATGGCGGCGCAGTGACGACGAATGACCCCGCACTCGCCGAGCGGGTGCGGATGCTCCGCAATGGCGGGCAGCGCGGCAAGTACGAGCATATCATGCAGGGTGTCAACAGCCGCCTCGATGAACTGCAGGCAGCGGTGCTGCGCGTCAAACTCGCGCACCTCGACGGATGGAATGCCGCCCGCCGCCGCCTCGCCCATCACTACGACGAACTGCTCTCGGGTAGTGGTGTCGAACTCCCGGAGGAGCGGACCGGCGCCGCGCCGGAGGGCCATGTGTGGCATCTGTATGCCATTCGCCACCCGCGACGGGATGCATTGGCGACACACCTCAAAGAATGCGGCATTGGTACGGCGGTTCACTATCCGGTCGCGCTCCATTTGCAACCGGCCTTCGCCTCGCTCGGTCTCGGTGCGGGCGCATTCCCAGTTGCCGAACGGCAGGCGCGCGACGAACTCTCGTTGCCGCTCTACCCGGAACTGACTACCGACGAGGTAGCCTATGTCGCGGACGCGATCCGTGCATTCGAGGGCTGAATGGCGCAGACGACGGAGGAAAAGGACATTGGCACGACGATGGGGCGATTGCGACGGACGCGCGTGCGGGGCGACGGGACAACGATGACCACAACGGCGTTTGCCCTACTCCTGATTGCTATTGTGCTCTCGACCTTTGGCGAAGTGCTCCTCAAAGCGGGCGTGAACCGCATCGGCACCATTACCTTCGCTCCCGGCACGCTAATCCGCGCTTTTCTCCAATGGCAGGTGCTCGCGGGGTTTGTGCTGCTCTTCGGCGGCTCGCTCTTCTGGCTTGCAGTGATCTCGCGCGTCCATCTCTCTATCGCTTATCCACTTTTGGCAATCGGCTACATCCTCACGACGATCTGGGCGCTCGTCTTCCTCAAGGAGCCGGTGCCCGCCAGTCGCTGGCTCGGCATCGGCGCGATTTGCAGTGGCATCGTCCTCGTCCTCTACAAATCCTGACGCCGCACAAGATACGGGCTACGGCATTGTGCCGTAGCCCTGGCTCTCCGGGTGTATCGTTTACGGGAAATTGCACATCAATGTCTGGAAAGTCCCGATCCGCGCAAGGTGCGGCACGTAGCTATCTGCACCGACCAACTCGTAGAGTTTGAAATGAAAAGTGGTCAATGAGTCCATGTCGCCGAACTGGAACGAGAAGTGCCGGATCTGCGATGGCGCGCCCTGCTTCGTGTCGGACTTGATGACATTCCCGTTCTGGAGGATGTCTATGCGCGCTTTGCCCCACATCGGGTCGCCTTTCAGGTCCATATCGAAGTCAATCGTCACGCCAAACGTCGCGGGCGTGATGACGAAGTTGGTGATCGCGGGGAGTGACGGACACGCATTTTTCACCGCACAAACCGTTGCATCCGGAATGTTGCCCGGCATATTCGGGGTAATCACGGGCGGTTTCGCCGCACCGACGGCCTGCGGCGCAACCACACCGACCGCCATCATCAACCCAAGCCCGAGGATACCGATATGACGCCGCCCGCTTGCGAACCGTTTCATGATGCTACTCCTTTGCTACCGACTGTGGGCGACAACGTGTCCCCACGCAGTACGACAACGGAGCGCGCAAAACCTTACACGCCGCATCGAACGCGCGACACATATCGGGGATACGCCATCACTTAATCGGCAGCGAGCGTCCCTTCCGTCACCGGGGCGCGCCGTTCGGTGCGCGTTTTGCGCGCGAGAATGAGCAGGGACGAGCCGAAGGGGAGACGCGGCACGCGGTTGAGGAACCGCCGTTCGAGACGGGCAACACCGAGCAGGGTGCGGTTGAGCGGCGCGGCGGGCAGCGTGATGTCGGAATGTGCCGTCGTCGCGTCGAGTGGCTTGCGTCGGGAAAATCGCCGGACCAGCCAGATGGCGGGCGTCAGCGCCATGTTCCAGTACGAACAGCGTTCGACGTGGAAGTCGTGCGCCTCGACAAGCGCGCGGGCTTCATTCGTCGTATAGCGTCGTGCGGTCCGAACCGCGACATCGTGCTCGCCCGCCAGTGACGTGAATGCGGGCAGGTTGAGCAAGAGCCGCCCGCCCGGCCGGAGCACGCGGAAGAGTTCATCGAGCGCGGCGGCTTCGATTGCCACACCCGCATCGGAAATGACATCGAGCGATACGGCGGCATCGAACGTCTCGTTGGGGAACGGCAACGCGATGAGCGACCCTTGTGCGACGCGGCAGCCGCGCCGGTCGCGCGCGATGCGCACGGCGTGCGGCGCGAGGTCAACACCGACGGCGGTCCCGTACGGCATCAGCCGTTCGAGCATGCCGCCCGTGCCGCACCCGGCATCGAGAATCGTCAGGACGGCGCGCGGCATCGTGTCGGTGAGGCGCAACCAGTCCAGCACGTATTCGCGGAGCGCGACATACCACCAGAGTACCGTCTCGCTCGTGAACATCGCGTCGTGCTCGTCGGTTCGCCAGTCACTGACCGGGCGTACCCCCAGCGTGTTCACTGCTGATCCGATGGCACGAGGCGGATCGTCTTCACCGTCCGCGCCGCGATCTCTGTTGCGTCGGTACCCATCGGGTGATGGCGCACGCGCGACCACTGCATCGCCTGATCGCGGTAGTGTTTGGATCGGACATTGCCCGACTCGCCGACGATATTACTCGACCGCGCGTGCGCGTCTTTCGACGGGTCGCTCAAGTCCACGAGCAGGCGATACGACGCGCCGCTGATGACTGCGAATGGATCGGCGAGCGTCCAGTACTGGCAGTTCAACGTGTTGCAGTCACCGCCAATCGGGATCGGACCGACATTGAGCAGACGGGCGAGCGGCTTCGCGCCCTGGGCGATAGGATGCGCGAAGGTGACGGTGTGGACCTCGCCCCATTCCCATTCCGCCGGATACGGGCCAATCTGCTCGGTGAGCCACGCTACCGCATCCGCGAAAGCAGCGATCAATTCCGCCTCGCGTGTCGTGCCCGTGAACCAGCCGAGGTCGTCGCCCTTGCACAAGCGATCCGGCAGCGCCCAGTGGAATTCGCCAAGAAATTTCGTCAGAACGTCTTTGGTCAGATCGGGCGACAAGCGCGCCAGGAACACGCGGCGCATCCAATTGCTGTAGGTCGTTTCCCAGATCGCCGCTCCGGGGCTGTCCACCTCCGCGAATCTATCCCACGCGCGCAACAGTTCGAGTGCGGCATGCTCTTCAGCCGTCCAGGTACGGCCCGCGCCGTCGAGCACCGCGAGGAGCGCGGGCCGGAGCGGTTCGGCGTGCAGCACGTAGACATCCGCTTGCATCCGCCGCATGTCTTCCATCGTCAGCCCGTCGCGCCCTTCGAGCATTTGCCGAATGCGGCGGACGCGGAAGGGTGATGCATGGACGCTCGGCAGCGGGTACGGGTAATCGTCCGCATGGATTTGCGTGTTGGCCGTAGCAATAAACCCTTCGGGCGGATCGGCGAGGGCGGGTAGTGCGTCGAATGGCACAAAGCCCGTCCACTCGTATTCACCCGTCCAACCCGGCACCGGGCGGATACCGCATTCCAGCGGCCGAATCGGCGCACGACCGACGAACTGATAGCCAATGTGGTTATCTACGTCCGCGAAGACCAGGTTGAGCGCCGGGACGGCGATGCTCGCGCACGACGCGCGGAACTCGTCCGCCGAACGCGCGCGCATCATCGTGAGCAGGCCGGTTATCTCGTCCGCGCCCTCCTGCCCGACCCACTTCAAGGCGAGCGCTCGCGTCTCGTCCTTCGCCTCACCGAGACTCGTGAC
>JBBSFO010000028.1:0-16992 GCA_038238655.1 Thermomicrobiales bacterium
ATCCTAAAAGGGATGGAAGCGCAATGGCGTCGGTGGTTGCGGTTGCCCGCTGTGCTTGTCGGTGCGGCAATCGTCGCTGGATTGGTCGGCGGTGCGCTGGCGATCACGGTCGGCATCGCCTTGCCCATTGCCTTGCTAATCGGCATTGTCGGCGGCATCGCGATTTTGCTCGATGCGCGGGTCGGGCTGTATGGGGCAGTCGCCGTGATTGCGTTGGCGCCCTATGCGATATTGCCCGTGAAAGTCGGCCTGACCTTCACCCTACTCGAAGCGACGATCCTGCTCACCATTGCCGTCTGGGCGCTCCGGCTGGGCTTCAATCGTGACGAACTGATCGTCGTCACACCGCTCTTCCTTCCGCTCGGGTTTTTCGTCGCGGCAACGGTCGTCGCCTTCCTACTCGGTGCGGGTCGGAACACGACGACGCAGACGGCGCATGATTACCTGAAATTGCTGCTCGGCGTCGGCATGGTCGTGCTCGTCGTCAATCTGCTGCGCGAGCGACAGGATGTGACGCGGTTTGTGACAGCGATTGTCGCGGGCGGCGCCCTGGCGGGAGCGCTGGCAGTTGTCCTCCAGCGGCTGCCGGTCACAGTGACAACAAACCTGCTGGCGCGCCTCCGTGTCGTTGGCTACCCGACCGGCCGAATCGTCCGCTACATCGAGGATAACCCGGCGCTCGCCCGGCGTGCCACGGGCACCGGCGTGGACCCGAATGCATTTGCCGGCTTCCTGATGCTTGTTCTCGTCCTCGCAGTCGGGCAGGCGGTCGCCGCGCGCCCGGTCGTGTCGCGGAAACTGAACATAGTGACGGTGCCGGTCGTCGGCCTCGCATTGCTGCTGACGCAGTCGCGGGCGGCGTGGCTCGGCGCGGCGGTCGGCGTCGGCATGCTCGCCCTGCTGCGCTACCGGCGACTGATCGTGCCGCTCGTCGTGCTCGGCGTCGCGGCGGCGGCGTTCGGTGTGGGGGCGGGCTATCTGTCGCGCTTGACGGGCGGATTGCGCGGGCAGGATGCGGCGACGCGGCTGCGCTATCGCGAGTTTGCCAATGCCCTGCAACTGATCCGGGATTACCCCCTCTTCGGTGTTGGCTTCGGAGACGCGCCGCGTATTGACCGCCAAACCGGGGTGTCGAGCGTCTATCTCACGGTCGCGGAGCGCGCGGGGCTCATCGGGCTGGCGCTCTTTGTCGTCGTGCTCGTCGGCTTGCTCGCCCGGTTGATCCGGGGCGCGCTCCGGGCGGCGACGAACGAACCGTTCGGGGAACTGACGCTCGCCATTACGGCGGCGCTCGTCGCGGCGTGTGTTGCGGCGACGCTCGATCATTACTTCTTCAATCTCGGCTTCCCGCACATGGCAGCGATCTTCTGGACGTTCGCCGGGCTGGGTGAGGCAGCGCTTCGCTTCACACGTCTTCCATATCGAGCGGCTGGGGAGTCTGCTCCGGATGCTCGATCCGCCGCTCGATATATCCGTAGATCGTGAGTGCAAGCAGGACAATCCCCGTCGCGCCGCAGGCGAGGATGAACAATCCCGCGCCCGCCGCCATGCCGATGCCCGCCGCCGCCCAGACGCCCGCAGCGGTGGTCAGATTCTTCGTGTGCGTCCCATGACGAAAAATGATCCCCGCACCGATGAAGCCAATGCCGGTGACGACTTGCGCGGCGATTCGTGTGACATCCGCGCTGTTCGTCGCAATCAGTGGCCCGATGACCGTGAACAACGCCGCGCCGACGCCGACGAGCGTGAATGTCCGCAAGCCCGCTTCTTTGCGCCGAATCTCCCGCTCTGCACCGAGCAATCCCGTCAGGCCGCTCGCGACTGCCAGACGGACGAGCGCATCCCATTCGCTTAACGCCACCGTACCCTCACTTCCTCGTTCTTCAGTCTTGCACAGTATGACGCGTTTTCGCGCACGTGTGCGCAGGCGCCCAGCCGACGATTGCTTGCATATAGCAGAGATGATAGCGTGCATCGGGTTGCGACCTCAGGAATGTGCCGGAAGCAGTGGAACGAGGGAGTGCGACGCATGGCAGCAGCGCCCGGCGGCATCAAAGGGTATGCGCGAACGGTGCGCGCCTTCAGTCACGATATGCGCTTGTACATTCTCTTCACGCTGATCGGCTATCTCAATATCGGCGTGTTTCAAGTACTCTATAACCTGTATCTCAACCGCATCGGCCTTCAGGAAGACTTCATCGGCACGTTCACGGCGGTCAATACGATCGCGATTGCGGGCGCGGCGCTGGCGATTGGCCCGATCGTCAACCGGTATGGACCGTGGATCGTCGTCGTTTTTGGGTTCACCATTTTCTGCCTCACGAGTATCGGCCTGACACTGTCCAGCGGCACGCTCCTCCTGCTCGCTTTCGCCGGGCTGCAAGGGATCGGCACGTCGTTTTTCTCGAACCCGACGATGTTGATTGTCCTCGAATATACGACTAACGAGACGAGGCAGCACGCCTCGGCGATTGTCTATTCGTCGCAGGCACTCAGTGGCACGCTCGGTAATCTCGGCGGCGGCCTGTTGCCGAAACTGATTTTTGTCGCTTTCCCGGCGCTGACGACGGGTTCCGTTGGATCGTACCGCGCGACGCTCATGGTCGGTGTCGCGGTCGCTGGGCTCGCGCTCCTCCCCTTGCTTCGCATGCGCCCGATAGGAGGTGAGCGGCGCGGCGAGATGGCCGGTGTCCGGCGGCAAACGCCCGTCGAGGCGAAGAAAGATGCGGGAACGCGCCGGGCTGATTTCTACGTCTTCATCATCTCCGGTGGGTTGCTCGCCGTCGCCTCCGGTGCGGTCGTCCCCTTCTACAATGTCTATCTCAAACGTCTCGGCGCGAGCACGCAGGTCGTTGGCTACATCTACGCCCTCGCGGCGTTGGTGGCGGCGGTCGTCGGCCTGACGGGTCCGATCGTCGCGGCGAAATTCGGCGCGCTCAGGACGGTCGGCGTGTTGCGATTTTCGCCGTTGCCGCTCTTTGTCGCGATGATTTTTGCGCCGCATCTCGCACTGGCGATCCCGGCTCACGCGCTGCGCGTGACGAGCATCAACATGTCGTGGCCGATTGACTCCACGTTTATTGCCGACCTCCTCCCGGCGCGGCAGCGCGCGTACGTCTTCAGTATCCGGTCCGTGCTATGGAACGCGGGGTGGGCGATCACGAGCATCATTATGGGCCGGGTGATCCGCGCAACCGATTCGTACGCGGCAGTCTTTGTCGTCTATGCGATCTTCCTCATCCTTAGTGTCGGCGTGTTCCAAATCTATTTCCAGCGCCGTGTCGCGGAACGGGCGCGATTGGGTCTCGGTGGGACGATGCAAGCATCGCGGGTGTGAGAATCCAACCCCACGCGCCAAACCGGGGCATTGCGGCCCCGGTCTGACGGAAAGGAGGAAGGAGAGGAAGGAGTAAGCGTTTAGGAGAGTGCCGCCGTGTTGAACTGCACCGTGAAGGCACGACACCAGATGTCGGCGGTGTCGTATTTCGCTGGATCGAAGTCGGCGGGGAGTGGGTAGTTCTGGTTTCCCTTGTTGCCTTTTAGCCCACCGAGGTCGAGACTCGCGCCGTTTTGCCCGAGTAGGCGGACGCGCAGGTCAGGGCCGTTCGTGATATCGAGGTTGTCGAGGCGGAGGAGATACGAGCCGTCCGCCTGCTTGAAGATCGTCGCCTTGCCTGATCCGTCGTGCTCGACCTTGACGAAGTTCCCGCTCTTCAACGCGACAGGGGCTGCCGCAGCGGGTGCACTCGTCGGTGCGATTGTGGGCGACGTTTGTGTCTGCGCCGTTGCCGGGATTTGTGTAGCTGCCGAAACACTCGGTGCCGGGATAGTTGCGACGGGCGATAGCGCAATCGTTGGGGCGATGATCGCGGGCGCTGTCGTCGCAACCGGCTGCGTCGCAGTCACGGCGGCCTTCGTCGGCAGGGCAGTCGGGAACGCCTCGTCTACGGTTTTCGTCGTGTGGGGCTGGATGACGAGGAACCAGACAGCGGCGATCACACCCAGCGGCAACGTTGTCAGCTTAAAAAAGTGCTTGCGCCAGAATGGTCGGGGTGTGCGTGGTTCGCGATTTTCGGGTAATGATGGGCGTTCGGTGGTCGTAACCATTTCAATTCCTCACTCACTCCCGCCTCGTACTGCCATTGATTACATGCGATAGTGCGGTCAATGCGCGAACGGAAAGATGACGAAATGCTTACAATCGAGCACGGCACGCACGGTGCATAGGACTGTGTGCCGACGACTGACGACTGATGACGGTTTGCTGGCTATTCCAAGGAGATGCGATGCGCGGTTGTTTGATTTTCTTGACAACACTTGTCCTCGGTGCGGCGGTTGCGCTCGCCGCCGTTTACTTTTTTGTCACACGCCCGGCGCCGACGCGCGTGGCCGCAACGATGGTACCGGTCAGTACCGTGGCGGCGGGCAGTTTCGATACCAAGGTAAATCAGATCGTCAGCGCGCCCCGTAACACCGCTGTTACGGTGGAACTGACCGACGAAGAACTGACGTCCAAATTCGCGCAGACCGTGCGTGAGGAGCGCGACAGCATCGGCGCGGACATCCAGAACCCGCAGGTTTCCGTGCATGATGGGCGCGTCTTTGCCGGGGGAAAGGCAAAGAGTGACAGTTTCCCGGTGCGCGTGGACCTCGTCATTGTTGCGGTGCCGACGGCGGAGAATGGCACGCTGAAACTCCGGGTCGAGCGCGTCGAGAGCGGTCGCTTCCCACTGCCGGGGAGCATCACCGATCAGATCGTTGCCAGTGTCCAGAACGACGCGCTGATCAACGACAACCTGCCGATCTATGTAGATCGCGTCGAGGTTCTGAACGGGAGGCTCCGCCTCACCGGAAGACCCAAGTAGAGAAAGTAACGAGTAACGAGAAGGGCCGAACCCCTCGTTACTCGTTACTTTGTCACCGCCACCATCCGCCACTGCGAATCATGTCATTGCCGAGTAGTCCTTCAAGCACCGGTAGCGGATTGTCTCTGAACTCCGGGTGGTATTCCAATCGCGTCCGCTCGAAATACTGGACCGCGTACGACTTGCCATCGTCAGCGTTCTTCTCGACGACCGGCTCGCTGATCGGATAGCCGAAGACCGGGAGGCCGCCGCCCTGTCGCCAGAATTGGAGAAACGGCCCGGTGAGCGTGTGCCTGGTCTCCGAGAAGTACATACCCGAAAAGGGTGGTGGGGGCGGAGGAGTTGGCAGCGCTGTTGACGCGTCGGCGGTCTTCGCTGCGCCGGGCGTCCCGCTTGCCGGTGTCGTCGGCTTTGGTGTCGGTGTCGGTAGCGGCGTGGGCGTCGGCGTTGCCGGTGGTCGCGTTGGTGCATCGGGGGACGGGAAGTAGACATCGCTTTCCAGCAGCGGGCGCGGCACAGTCGGGAACGTGCGCGTGCGCGTCGTCACGCTGCCGAGGAGTGTGAGCAGCACTTCGTTCGATGTTCCCGCGAACTCGTCGTGAAACTCGAATCGCGCCCGCTCGAATATCTGCACGACCCGACCGGCCGACGTATACACGCTCGTGCGCGGCAAGCCAAACCGCTCCAAACCGCCGTTGCGCTCCCAATACAGTCGGAATGGACCCGCGAGCCAGTGTTTCGTGTCCGGGAACCACTTGGCGTCGGCGGCGGTTGGCTTGTTCGGGTCCTCCGGCGCGGTGGGGAGTGCGGCGGGGCGGGCGATGGCGGCATACGCGCGGAGGGCATCTTTGCGAGGCCACGGCTCGCCGGGATGGTCGCCCTCACGACGAAAGGCGAACAAGCCCCAGTGCGTCTCCTCGTTCCCTTCCTTAAGGGTGAAATCCTCCAGTTTGAACCAGAAAGCGCGCTCGACGATGTCGCGCATTTTGTTCAAACCCGAGAGCGTGTCGCTCAGGAACGCCGATTGTTTCGCCTCGTCATCCGTCACCGGGATAATGCCGGACTCCGGCACAGCGGGAGCGGTCGCCTGCATGCCAAACTCCGTCACCCAGATCTTCTTGAACCCTTCGCCTGCTTGCTCCATTACCGTGTGCATGTCGCGCACATGGCCGGGAATATTCGCTGCGGTCAGATCGTACGGATGATCTGCGACGACATCCCACGGCGCACCGCCATGACCCTTGATGAGAGGTGAATTGTACATCTGCCGGAGATAGGGGATGTCGTAATTGTCCGGGTACGCACCAGGGGTGTTGATGAGTCCACCGAGGACGACAGGTATGTTCGGGCTGTTGCCCTTGAGTCGCGGATAGGTGAGCGACATGATCGCCGCCATCCGTTCCGGGAAGATGCGCTGCTGCTGCCCCTTCGTGATGAAATCCAGTTGGGTGTTCGAATTGGGCTCGTTGATAATCTCCCAGGCATTGACGTACCCGGCGTAATGCCCGGCGATCTCCGCCGCACGGTCGGCGAAGCCGCGAATGAACGGGTTTGAGCCATCTTGCCGGTCGGTGGGATCGTTCACTTTATTGAGGACATAGGTGTAATTGGTGTCCCGCACGATGCCGTAGGAAAGCAATCCGAGCACATTCATGTTGTACCGCTTGCAGAGGTCGGTGAGGAACCAATCGTATTTCTCGTACGGCATCCTGCCGGGGCCGTATGGGTCGCCATATTCAGCGAAGAACTCGATACGTACCCATTTCGCACCGGAGGCCGCCATCTCCTTGACGATGTTTTCCAGCACCGCTTTGTTGACGTCGTTATTGAAATGGACTGTATCGGTGTTCCACTCGTAATATGGATCGCGCCCGACAACGCCGAAGAATCCATCGCGATCTGCGTAGGGGTCAGTCAACGCAGCGGCTGTCGGGGAAGGCATCCGTGCCGCCGGAAGCAATGTCAGGAGCAATAAAAGGACAAGGAGAATGCTGTGCCGCATTCCCTGACGATTGGGAACTATCATTAGTGGACCCCTCCCCACATATGCCGCTGGTATCGTCGCAACCCTTCCCACGCGAAGCGACTGCACGGACAACCTGAACGTTTGCAGTCTCCGGGATTGTGCACGGATGCTGCTCAGGATGCAAACTGATACACTGAATATGATTGGATGTGCCAGTCAGTAAAGGTAAAAGCATGGTTATTCAGAAACACTCCCCAGCAGATTCGGCACTGCGCGAACGTGAATCCCTCCTCCAGCACGTCGCCCGCCTCGACGCGCTCCACCAGATCCATCGCGCCGCCGCTTCGACGCTTGACCTCGAGCCGATGCTCGACATGGTTGTGACGACCGCCGCCGACGTAATGCGCAGCGACGCGTGCAGCGTGTATCTCCACGATGCAGAACGCGCGCATCTCGTCCTGTCTGCCGTTGTCGGGTTGCCGCAGGAGGCAATCGGCCGGATCACGCTCCGAATGGGTGAGGGCATCACGGGCCTCGCTGCGCGCGAGCAGATAATTGTTGCCACAGCGGACGCCCACGCGCATCCCGCCTACGTGCCGATCACGCTCCTGCACGACGAGCATTTGCGTGCCCAGGTTTCCGTGCCGATGTTTCTGCCAGCGGTCGGCCGGTTGGTTGGCGTGCTCAACTTCCACTTCTGTGATGGTCGCGTATTGAGCGACGACGATCTGGCGTTTCTGACGACGGTCGCGGGGGAACTCGCCATCGCGATTGACCACGCCCGGTTGTACCAGGCGACCGATGTCGCACTGCACCGAAAAGTTGCGGAACTGCAGACGCTGCAAAAGGTGACGGCGGTCGTCACAAGCACGCTGGACCTCACGCGCGTGCTGGAAACGATCGCGGAGCAGGCGGCGGCGCTCGGTCAGGCAGACGTCGTCAGCATGTATGAACTCGGGCCGGATGGCGAGAGCCTGACCTTTCTCGCCGGGTACGAAGCGACGACGAGCGGCGGCGCGCCGATCCGGGAGGAAGTCCGCAAGGAGGCCGTCCGGCGGGCGATGCAGGTTTCCACGCTCGACCCCGTTGAAACGCTCCCGGTTGTCGCTTCCGGCACGGACGATACGGCGGGTGAGGGGACCGTCTTTTGCATCCCACTCCGCACTGCGCACGGCATGATCGGCGGTATCTGCCTTCACTTCGATACCGGCAACGGGCCAAGCCGGGATCAGATTGATTTGCTTGAGTCGTTTTGCAACACCGCCGCCATCGCCATCGAGCAGGCCCGCCTGTACGACGACGCGCGTCGCTCGCTGACGAGCAAGTCCGCCTTGTTGCAGGAGATGCATCATCGCGTCCGCAACAACTTACAGACGGTCGCCGCGCTCCTCTCGATGCATGTCCGCCGGGCGGGTGAGCAGGCATGGGCATTGCCACTCAAAGAAGCTGTCAACCGTATCCGCTCCATCGCCGCCGTACACGATTTGCTCACGCGCGAGGACATCGGCATTACGACGGTCAATGAAGTCGCCAAACTCGTTACCGACGAGGCGGCGACGACGCTTCTACCGCCGGGTGCAGACTACGATTTCGTCGTCACGGGGGAACCCGCCGAAGTTTCCTCGCGCGAAGCGACGGTTCTGGCGATACTTATCAACGAATTGGTCGCGAATGCCGTGCTCCACGGCCTGGAAGGGCGGATGCGCGGCATCGTCCATGTGACTATCGGATTGTCCGGCGAACACGTCACGGTGCGCGTTGAGGATGACGGCAAGGGCTTCCCGGCCGGCTTCCGTGCCGAGGTAGACGGCGGCCTCGGGCTGCAAATCACGCAGAACCTCGTCTCCACCGACTTGCGCGGCACCGTCTCGCTGGAATCCAGCCCGCTCGGTGGCGGCGCGGTTGTCCTCACCTTCACGCCACGCCTCGGTGCGTAAGAGATAGGAAAAACAGTCAACTATGAATGGTCTCAGGCTGCGGCGTGTCGCTAGATATCATGCCATTGCGCGCCGCTCTGGACGTGACCGCGCTTCTGGCACATACTGCATGCACACCGGAAGTCCCGCTCGCAGCGCAGTCTACGCGTTGCGAGTGGGGGGTGGGAGACGGGTGGGCTACGCGCTGCGACCGGCGTGGAAGCCAGGGAAGGAGTCAGTGTGAGCGGGAACCTGCGCGAATTTTTGGAGATACCGTACGACGAACTGGAGGAACTCAATCTCGAGGCGAAGGCCGCGCGTGTCGCACGAACGGACCCGGACGAGATTCGCGAGAAACGCATGCGCTATCTTGCGGGCGAGAAGCGGATCAAGGCGGTTACCGTCTGCTTCACCGACCTCGAAGGCCGGTTGCACATGCTCGACTACGACAAGAAGTTCCTGCTCAAATCGGCGGACAACCTGACCTTCGATGGTTCGTCGATTCGCGGCTTCACCGCGCAGCAGGAATCAGACCTGCGCCTGGGGATTGATTGGTCGGCATTCTACTGGCTCCCGGCGGACATCTTCGGGCCGGGGAAGGTATTCGTTTTCGGTGAGGTGCAGGAGCGAGACGGCACACCGTATCATTCCGATATGCGCGCCCGGCTTAAAGCCTACATGGCCGAGCGACTCGCGGCCGACGGCTTGACCTGCTACGTCGCCAACGAGACGGAGGGCATTCTCTTCAAGGGGCGGCACGCCGAGCAGCATTACATTGACACCGATCAGTTCGAGTTCATCAGCACGAGTGGGTACTATCATTCGCTGCCGGGCGACCCTCTGCGGGCCTTTATTGATACCGCCGCAGAGGCGCAACGGGCGCTGGGCTTCGCTAACGAGAAGGATCATCCCGAGGTCGCCCCCTCGCAGTTCGAGATGAACTATGGCTACGTCGAGGCGACGATTGGTGCGGACCAGGTGATGCTGTACAAGTTGATCTGTCGCCAGGTGGCGAACCGGCTCGATATGACCGCGAGCTTCCTGCCCAAGCCAGTCACCGGGGTGAACGGCAACGGGATGCATACCAACATCTCGGTCGGCCGAGGGGATACCAACCTCTTCTACGACGCAGCCGGTCAGGAGAACCTTTCCGAGTTCGCCTGGCAGTTCGTTGACCGCCTCCTGACCAGCGCCCTCGACCTTTGCCTGGTCTACAATTCGAGCGTGAACGCGTATCGTCGGCTCGATCCGCACTTCGAGGCCCCGAACCAGATTAAGGCGTCGCCGATTGACCGCGGTGCGATGGTACGCATCCCGATCGGCAATGAACGCTCGGCCCGCATCGAGATGCGCTCGATCGCGCCCGACGCCAACCCCTATCTGGCGATCTACGCGCTCTTGCGGACCGGCTTGGAAGGGCCGCTGGCCCCGGATGTCCGCAGTCGGGGAGCAATCTTGCCCGACAATATCTACGACGCGATTGAAGGGCTACGCGGGAGCACGCACGCCGCCGAAGTCCTCGGCGGCGAGGTGTGCGAGAAGTACGTTGATCTGAAGCAGGCTGCGGCCGACCGCTGCCCGCGCAGGCTCGGCGCGCTGATCAAGCCGGCGGAAATCCAGTTCCACCACGAGGTGACGAACCAATACCTCTGGAACCGCTTCTAGCGTTCGTATCACGGCGCGGAAGAGTACACAAGGTAGGGGAACATGCTGGGGCGCGGTGCGTGACGATGCATCGCGCCCCAGCATAATTTCACAATGGGAAAGCCAACAACCAAGGCATGAATAGCATTGAAGACTACCGTACGGTGATGCCCGCTCCCGCTGTAACACTACCGATGTGCCATGCCGCCTGACTGGCTGCTTGGCATGCCGTGAGGAAATCCGTCACGGCTTCCGGCGCGAGGCAGAGCAAGAGACCACCGGATGTTTCCGATTCCCAGAGCGCTTGCCGTGTCACCTCATCTACTGTGTCGGCAAAGGTGACGTGACTGGCGAAGTAGTCGCGGTTGCGGGCGCTGCCGCCCGTGCGAATCTCCTGCGTGGCGTACGCGCGCGCGCCATCTAACCATGGGAGCGCAGCGGCATCGAAGGTGATCGCGACGCCGCTTTTCGTGGCGATTTCGTCCGCATGCCCGAGCAGGCCGAAGCCGGTGATGTCCGTGCCCGCCCGGACGCCCGCCGTGACCGCGAGGCGCGACGCGACATTGTTCAGCCGTTTCATGCTGGCAATCGCCGCCGCGAGGTGCGCGGGATCGGCGCGAAGGTTTTTCGCCGCCGTGGTGATCGTGCCGGTGCCGAGCGGTTTGGTGAGGACGAGCAGATCGCCGGGCCGCGCCGCCGCCTTGGTGATAATCCGGTCGGGATGGATGACGCCGGTGACACTGAGACCGTATTTTGGCTCGGCGTCGCGGATCGTGTGTCCGCCCGCGATTACCGCGCCGACCGAGGCCATGGCGTCTGTGCCGCCCTGAAAGACGCGCGCCAGTAAATCTGCGCTCAGGTCCGCCGGCCACGCCGCGACGTTGAGCGCGAAGCGGACTTCGCCGCCCATTGCGTAGATGTCGCTCATCGCGTTCGCGGCAGCAATCGCGCCGTAGTCGTACGCGTCGTCCACGACGGGCGCGAAGAAGTCCACTGTCTGCACGACGGCGAGTTCGTTTGTCAGTCGGTAGACCGCCGCGTCGTCACTCGTGTGGAGGCCGACGAGCAGTTCCGGTGGAGTGGTGACCGCAGCGAGCGGCGCAAGGACGAGAGCCAGGTCCCCTGGCCCGAGCTTGGATGCTCAGCCCGCGCAGGCGGCGAGTGTCGTCAGGCGGATTTCATCGCGTGTGTGCATTCGCTCCTCCTTCCCGTCGCTACGCATCCATTCCAACTTTGCCACTCTATCAGAAGCGTGGTGGATGGGCGATTATTCCGGTATGCTCATCACGGGGCCGGGGTCGTGGCGCCGGGAAGGGATCTGCACGCGTGTCGTTCGCCGGGCCTGCACTGCTGCGCAATGGAGATTTTCGCAAACTCTGGGCCTCGCAGGCCGCGACGGTTTTCGGCTACTTCACGATCCTGATAGCCGTTCCATTGCTGGTATTCAGCCGGACGCACTCGGCGTGGCAGACGGGGTTGGTTGCCGCCTTCGAGACGCTGGCATATCCGCTGGTCGCGCCGTGGGCGGGCGTCGCGGCGGATCGGATGAACCGGCGCGTCATTATGCTGACGTGCGATGGGACGCGGGTCATATTGTATGCGAGCATCCCGATTGCGGCGGCGTTTGGGACGGTCGCCATCCTCCATGTTTACATTGTTGCCGCGCTCGCGCCGCTTTTCACCGTGCTCTTCGACGCCTGCGCGCTCAGCGCGCTGACCGCGCTCGTACGGCGCGATCAGTTGGTGGAGGCGAACGCCCGCCTGCAAATCACCGTTTCCGTCGGCGCGCTGGTCGGGCCGTCGATCGCGGGGTTGCTGATTACGAACATCGGTGAGGCATTATCGCTGATGGTCGCGTGCGTCACGTTCGCCTGTTCGTTCTGCGCGCTGGCGACGATTCGCCGCCCATTCCAGCGGCACGCGCTCGGCGTGGCGACGGGCCGCAGCGTCCGTGCTGATCTCGTTGAGGGACTGCGTTTCCTGTGGCGACAGCGAACGGTGCGGGCGCTCGCGGCGGTCCTGTTCGTCTTTACCCTGGCGGATGGTGGTGTGTATGGGCTGCTGCCCGTCTATGCGCTGGAAGGTCTTGGTATCCGCAAGGCGCTGGTCGGGTTGCTGTACGCGGCGTCCGGGATCGGTGGCATTGTCTCGGCGTTTCTCGTCACCCGCGTCAGCGCGCGATTGGGTATCCGCACGATGATGATCGGCGGCTTCTCGCTCGCGGGCGTGCTGACGATTGCGATGGCTTTCGCCCCCAATCTGCCTGTCGCGCTCGTTCTGCTCATGCTGCGCGCCTTCTGCGTCGAGATGGTGATTATTACCGTCATCTCGCTGCGCCAACGACTGATCCCCGATCACCTGCAAGGGCGGGTGAATATCGCCGCCCGCGCGATCTCGATGAGTGGCTTTCCGCTCTCGTCGTCGCTCGCAGGCTTCGGCATTGACCTGATCGGCGTTCGGCCCGTCTATGCGTTCATGTCGCTCTTTATCTTCATCTCCGCGCTCTTTGGTCTGCTCGTCCCGCGCCGCGCCGATGTCGAGCGGCAAGTCGCTACGATGCTCGCTTCCCAGTCGCGCGAGAGCGTGCAACCCGAACCCGTCGCGGTGGGATGAGGGAAACGACGGAAACCAGGGAGAACCGCAGAGACGCGGAGAGCGCAGAGGACGCAGAGGGGAAAAAGAAATGGGCAGAAGGCGAGCAACATGATCTATTGTGGGTGGAGCATGGTGTCTCATTCTCTCCCCATTCCTTGTATCATCTCCGCGTCTCTGCGGTTCAATCGGTTTGTCTCTCTGGAAGGAGATTGGTATGGCGGACGAGATTCAGTACATCAAGAATATTCCGGGTGGGCGGGGGGATTTACCGTTTAGCCGGGCCGTCGTCGCGAATGGGTTTGTCTGGGTGTCGGGGGTGGGCGGCGCGAATCAGGCATCTGGTGCGGGCGGCGGGACGATCGAGGAGCAGACGCGCGGCACGATCGAGAACCTGCGCAAGATTCTCGAAGCAGCCGGTTCGTCGCTGGCGCGCGTCGTCTGGATTCAGGTCGGGCTGGCCGATCCGGTGGAGTATGCGCGCATGAATGCCGAATACGTTATGCATTTCCCGGACGATCAGCGACCCGCCCGCGCGACAGTCAAACTTGGTTTCGAGAACCCCAACACGAAACTCGTCATGGCATGCACCGCGCTTGCCGGCGATGGCACGACCGCGTAATTCGTTCGAGAGCGAGGTGAGCGATGGACAAACTGAACGATGACGATGTGACTGCGCGGTTGCAGACGCTGGCGGGCTGGAAACGGAAAGGCGACGGTATCACGAAAACCTACGAACTGAGCGACTTCGTCCACGCACTCGGCTTCGTCGTCGAGGTCGGCGTGATCGCCGAGGCGGTCTGGCACCACCCGGACATCACCTTGCGCGGCTGGAACAAGGTAGACATTACGTGCAGCTCGCACGATGCGAACACCGTGACAAAACGCGATGTAGACCTCGCGGCGAAGATCGAGGAAGCCTTCGCGAAGCGATAAAGGACGCCACAAAAAGGGAGCAGCACAGAGACCGCAGAGGACACAGAGGACACAGAGAAGAGAAAAAATATGAAAACTATCTCTGTGTCCTCTGTGTTGAGTCTTTCTCCC
Source organism: Thermomicrobiales bacterium (assembly GCA_038238655.1). GTDB lineage: Bacteria > Chloroflexota > Chloroflexia > Thermomicrobiales > JALYUS01 > JALYUS01. The sequence goes on from JBBSFO010000028.1 coordinate 14,031, forward strand.
CTCCTGGTGCTCTCGGGGATGCCCACTCGGCAGTATTGGCGGCACGTCTTGCAATTCATCATACGGGCTATACAGGCAATGGGGCATCGCGGCGGATGAGGCGAGGCGTTCCGCGAAGGGTTGCGAGGTCTGGGGTGCCGGTCACGAACATCGCGATGCGGAGTGTCGTCGCGAGTTCTTCGATGGTTGCCAGCACCGCTTCGGTGGAAACAGCTGCCGCTTTGAGGAAGGGGAGGGCAAGCCCACAGACATGCGCGCCGAGGGCAATCGCTTTCGCGACTTCAACGCCGGTACGCAGGCCACCGCTGGCAATGAGCGGCATCACCGGCAGCGCGGCGACGACGGCGGCGACGCATTCTGCGGTCGGGATGCCCCAATCCACGAAATGCGCCGCGACGCGCGCCGCCATCGGGTTGCGAACGCGGTGCATCTCCACCTGGCTCCACGAGGTGCCGCCCGCGCCCGCGACATCAATCGCCGCGATGCCCGCTTCCGCGAGTTGCCGCGCGCTCTCCGGCGCGATGCCCCAGCCGACCTCTTTGGCGACGACCGGCACGCCGACCGCCCGGCAGACGGTTTCGATCCGATTGAGGAGACCGTGCCACTGATGGTCGCCCTCTGGTTGCAAGGCTTCCTGCAGGGCGTTGAGGTGGAGAATCAGCGCGTCCGCACCAATCATTTCGACCGCGCGGCGACAGTGGTCCACGCCATAGCCGCGATTCAGTTGCACTGCGCCGATGTTCGCGAACAGCAGGATATCAGGCGCGGCGTCGCGGACGCGGAACGTAGCAGCGAGCGCCGATTGCTCCATCGCGCTCCGTTGCGAGCCGACCCCGAGGGCGATCCCGGCGGTCTGTGCTGCTTCCGCGAGATGGTGGTTGATCGCCGTTGCCTCATCCGTCCCGCCCGTCATGGACGAGACGAGCAGAGGCAGGCGGAGCATCTTGTTGAGGAATGGCTGGCGGGTGTCAATCGCGTCGAGGTCGCAGTCCGGCAGCGCCTGATGGACGAAGCGGTAGCGCTCGAAGCCGTTTGTCAGGCCGGAGGTGACATCCTCATCCATCGTGATCCGCAAGTGCTCGGCCTTACGGCGTTGGGTTGTCGGATGGTCGTCGGGCATCGTTGGCGTTGTCCCCGTGGCGCGGCTGTCTCCGCCCTGAGAGAATAGCCGCGCGTCCGATACGCCGCAAGCGGAAGGAAAGCGATGTCATCGCCGTCAGTACCTTGGTTGTCACGCCCCTTCGTCGCACCCACCGACCTGCGACCGCTCCTCGATCTCGTCACGGTGGCGAACGGCGACGCGCGGCGACCGAGCCACTGGCACATCGGCGATGTGCTATGGCAGATGTTCCGCAGCGATGGCTTCGACGCGGCGGCGCGTATCCGCCTCTGGTACGACGATGCCGGACTGCTCGGCTTCGCCTGGCGCGATGATCCCGCGTCGGCGGTGCTGCAACTCCACCCGCGCGCCGACGACAACGATGCGCTCGAAGAAGCGATGCTGACATGGATCGGCGATGCGTGGAGCGTGCGGGGCGATGGCGGAGCGGCGCGCACGCTGACGACCTATGCGATGGAAAGCGATACGCGCCGCCTCGCGTTCCTACACCGTCACGGATTCGTTGGTGCCGAGGCGCATATGCACCATGTCATGCATCGCGATCTCGACGCGCCGATTCCCGATCTGCCCCTCCCGGACGGCGCGGTGATCCGCCCGCTCGCGGACGACACGGAGATCGCCGCACGCGTCGTGCTCCACCGCGCCGTCTGGACAAACTCGCACATGACAGACGCATCGTACGCGCGGATGCGCGCCGTGCCCGGCTACCTGCCCGATCTGGACATCGTCGCGGCGATGCCCGATGGTGCCTTTGCGTCGTACTGTGTCTGCTGGCTCGATCCGGTCAACCGGACGGGCGAGTTCGAGCCGGTCGGCACGCGGGCGGCATACCGGCGGCAAGGGATCGGCAAGGCGGTTGTTCTGGATGGTCTGCGGAGATTGAAGGCCCACGGTGCACATACGGCAATCGTCGCCCCCGCCGCCGGCAACGATGCGTCGCTGGCGCTCTACCTTTCCGCCGGTTTTCGTGTCGTCAATCGGGAAGTGGCGTTTGTGAAGACGTGGTAGCGTAGGCTTCAGCCTGCGCTACCAGCTGTGCAGCGTTTCTTCGCTGATGGAGCGCACGGCGCCGAAGAGCATGCCGGCGCGGGCGGTGCGCGAGAGTTGCGGGCGGGCGACGAATGGGTCGTACCCCTGCCGGACGATGGCCGCGAGCATCGCGCGGGCATCGGAAATGATCAGCGCGCAATCGAGCCGCGCGCGGCCCCGCAGCATCGTGACGAGCGGTGCGCCATGATGGAGGAGTTCGAGGGCGCGTTCGATCTCGAACGCGATCATCGCCCGAATATTCGTGTCTGCACGATGATTCGTGACGGCCTGTGCGAGAGCGGCATCACCGATGCCGAAGAGATGCAGGTCCTCCTGCGGGACGTGGATGCGGCCACGGGTATAGTCCCGCGCGATGTCGCGCCAAAAGGCAGTCAGTTGCACGGCGGTGCAAATAGCGTCGCTGTATTCGATCCGCTCGTCGTCGGTGTGGCCAAGGATCGCCAACACCAGTTGGCCGAGCGGGTTTGATGCCTGCGCGCAAAAGGCGAGCAGTTCGTCGTAGGTCTCGTATCCCGGATTGCGTTGACGCTCCCGTTGCGCCGCGATCAAGGCAAGCAACGGCTCGCGTGGGAGGCGATGCGCGCGGAGGGGTGAGAGGACTGGGTGATAAACGGTCGTCCCTTCCCAAACGCGGTTGATATCGGTTTCCCATGCATCGAGGCGCACGATGTGCTCCGGTGTCGCGGTGCCGAGGGTGCGCGTTTCGCGATAAAAGGCAGCGAGGGCGGTGAAGGTTGGGCGGTACCTGCGCGGCAGCAGCATTGCACGCACCGGCAGGCGCGTCGCACGGGC
>JBBSFO010000029.1:0-16974 GCA_038238655.1 Thermomicrobiales bacterium
ACTCATGATCGCCAGCCCAATCGGGGCATTCATCCTGACGTTGTGTTTGAAGGGCGTCTTTCAGCGCACGCGCTCCGCACATGCCTGTCACAATGGGCCGCTGTGCGTCATTGGGTACCTCTTCCCAAGTACACACACTGTCCTCACCGTCGTCACCTATGGTCTGATCGGCGCGCTCATCGCTGCGCAACTCACTAAGCGGTGGCGAGTCCTTGTCATCCTTTTTGTCATCTTGGTGGTCGGCTTCGTCGCGGCTAGTCTTGTCTATCTCGACACGCATTACCTCACCGACGTGATCGGTGGTCTCCTGATCGGCGTCGCCGGGCTTGTCGTTTCGCACGATTTCCTGCATCGCATCGAAGCGGAGTCGGCGAGGCCACAAGACACATCTCCACTTCCGGATACCTAAATACGCCGTGTGCGTCATGAATGATCACTTTAGACCGTTATCCAAATAGTGACGGTACAATACTCATGCGCGTTTCTCAAAGAGTACATTTTCTGTCGGAGAGAAATCGTCGAACGAGTGCCGGATGGAGTGTGAGTAGCAGTGATGAGAAATGATGGCTATCCGATGAACCTGACACATTGCTGGATGAAGGGATGCGATGGTGAGACTGGGTGTCATCTCCTGAATGAACTGTCATGTACAGCCGCTTGACATGACGGCCAGTGCACCATTGGACTGCGGTATTGTTCTTTACATTGAGGAGCGGGAAATCAGCGAGAGACTGACGAACCGCACGCGAAGAACACTACCACGGAGGGTCCGGACGATGAATGCGACGAGTAATGCGAACGGCAATCGGGAACAGACAATGATTGATCGCGATTGGGAAATTCGTGCGGCGCCCGTGCTCGTGACCGGGGCGGCGGGCTACATCGGTTCGATCCTCGTGCGACGGTTGCTGGCGCGTGGCTATCATGTTCGCGTCCTGGATCGCTTGCTGTATGGCGACGATGCGATCCGCGACATCCTCGATCACCCGCGCCTCGACATGGTCGTCGCGGATTTCCGGGATCGAATGGTCGTCGCCCGCGCAGTCGAGGGCGTCAGCGCTATCGTCCACCTCGGCGCGATTGTCGGTGACCCGGCGTGCGCGATTGACGAAGACCTGACCATCAGCACCAACTTCGAAGCGACCCGCATGATCGCCGATGTCGCCAAGCGCGCGGGCATCCGCCGGATGATCTTTGGTTCCACATGCAGCGTCTACGGCGCGAGCGACGAAACGCTCGATGAGACTTCCGCCCTCAACCCGGTCTCGCTCTACGCGACCACCAAGATCGCCGCCGAGCGCGCGCTGCTCGCGATGGCGGATGCCAACTTCGCACCGGTGATTATGCGCTTCGCAACGGCCTACGGTCATTCCTATCGCCCGCGCTACGATCTCGCCGTCAACGTCATGACGGCGAAGGCGGTCACGGAAGGACAGATCACGATCCACGGCGGCGAGCAGTGGCGACCATTCGTCCATGTGGACGACATTGCCCGTGCCCTCGTCCTCGCCCTCGAAGCGCCGATCGAGACGGTCGCCCGCGAAACGTTCAATGTCGGCTCGGACGGACAGAACCACCAACTCAAGGAAGTCGGCGAAATCATCCAGCGCCTCATTCCGCATGCCGAGGTGCTGACGAACGATCTGGTGACGGATCGGCGCAACTACTACGTGCAGTTCGCGAAGATCCGCGCAGCGCTCGCTTTCGCACCGACCCACACGCTGGAACAAAGCATCGTCGAGATGAAGGAAGCGCTCGACACGGGTGCGGTGCGGGATTATCGGGACCGCCGGTACAACAATCACCAGTTCCTCAGCCAGATCATCAGCGAGGCAGGGCGTGTGCCGAGCCATCAGATCGGCATGAACCCACTGCCCCTCTCACGCATGGTAGAGCACGTAGCATAGGCAGTTTGCGAGGCGAGCGCTCGTCTCGCCCAGAAGAGATTGGAGAAAGCGCCGTGGTCGTTGAAGTGATGCCGCAGACGAAACAGAAGATCTATCTCTCGCCGCCCCACATGTCCGGTCTTGAGCAGGCATTCGTGCAGGACGCGTTCGAGACGAACTGGATCGCACCGCTCGGCCCGCATGTGGATGCCTTCGAGCGGGAGTTCTGCGCAGTCACCGGCGCGGCGCATGCCGCTGCCCTCACCTCCGGCACCGCCGCCCTCCACCTCGCGATGATCCTGCTTGGCGTCGGCCCCGGCGACGAAGTGCTCGGCTCGACCTTCACCTTCTCCGCCAGCATCAACCCGATTGCTTACTGCGGCGCGCGCCCAACCTTCATTGACAGCGAGCGCACCTCGTGGAACATGGACCCGGCGCTCCTGCGTGCGACGCTGGCGAAGCGAGCAAAGGCGAGCAAGCTGCCCAAGGCCGTCATCGTCGTGGACCTCTACGGCCAGGCCGCCGACCTCGATGCGATCAAGGCCGCCTGCGACGAGTATGGCGTCCCGCTCGTCGAGGATGCCGCCGCTGCCGTCGGTACGACCTATAAGGGGCTTGCTGCGGGCACGGTCGGTACATTCGGCGCCTTCTCATTCAACGGCAACAAGATCATCACGACCTCCGGTGGTGGCATGCTGGTTTCGGATGACGGCGCGGCGATTGCCCATGCACGCAAGTTGGCGACACAGGCGCGTGACCCGGCGGTCCACTACCTGCACACGGAGATCGGCTACAATTACCGGCTCTCCAACGTCCTCGCGGGGATCGGACGGGGCCAGTTGACGGTGATCGAGGATCGCGTCGCCAGGCGGCGCGAGAACTACGATGCGTACGTGCGCGCGCTCAGCGATCTGCCGGGCATCACCTTCCAGCCGGAAGCGCCCTGGGGTCGCCACTCGCGCTGGCTGGTCAACATGCTCATCGAGCCGCAGGAGTTCGGTGCAGATCGTGAGACCGTGCGGCAAGCGCTGGCGGCGGAAGAGATCGAGTCGCGGCCCTTGTGGAAGCCGATGCATACGCAGCCGGTCTTCGCGGGATGCGACGTTGTTGGCGGCGCGGTGGCGGAGGAGTTGTTCGACAAGGGGCTTTCCCTTCCTTCCGGCTCGACGCTCACGGACGACGATCTGGCACGCATCGTCGGCGTCATCCGCCAGTGTGTCCGTTGAGGAACATTGAAGAACAATCATCGTCCGCCGTGAAGCGCGCGATGGCCAGAAGGGGAAAGTAACGCGATGGGTTTGACGGAGTACGGCAAGATTATTCGTCGCTGGTGGTGGCTGCCTATCGTCGGCTGTCTCCTCTTCGCGACGCTGGGGTATGGCCTCAGCGCGCGGCAGCAGCGCGTGTACGCGGCGCAGGCTCGCCTGCTCGTCAACCAGGTCCAGTCCCCCGGCCCGTCGAGCTACAACGATCTCCTGACGAGCGAGAAGTTGGCGACGACCTACACGCAACTGCTGCAAAGCACGTCACTGCTGGACGACACGATCACGCAGGTTGGCCTGCCGATCACGGCGGAGACACTGAAGAAGCGGACGACGGTCGAGGTCATCCGCGCGACGCAACTGATCCAGGTGAGCGTCTGGGATTACGATCCGGGCCGCGCCGCCGCGACCGCCAACGGCCTCGCGCAACTCTTCGTCAAGCGCGCGCAAGCGTTGCAGACGAGCAGCACGCAGGGCGTCCTCTTGCAAGTAGATCGCGATCTTGACACGACGCAGGGCCAGATCACCGACACCTCGGCTCGTCTCAATCAACTCCGTATCAGCCTCGATGCAACGAGCGTCACGACGCTGGAGATCCAGCGATTGCAAACGCAACTTGCGCAGCACGATCAAGACCTGCGCGATACGCGCGCCCGTAGCGCGGATACCTCCAGCCGCCTCAATACCTTGAGGACGACGCCGGACCCGACGGGCGTGTCCCAACCGGAAATTCAGCGCTTGCAGGATCAGCTGACGCAGTACGATCAGGATACGAAAGACATTCGGACGCGCTACACCGATATATCGAGCCAGCTCGACAAGCTACGCGCCATCCCGGTCACGGGTAGTGCCGCGCAGGGTGATGCCCAGCGCTTGCAGGATCAATTGACGCAGTCACAGGCTAAGTACAGCCGCCTGCTCGATCAACGGCAGACGATCACCGTCGCGCAGGCACAGGGCGCGGTCGCCGTCACGATCGCCGACGCGGCCCGCATTCCGAGTCGGGCGATTTCGCCGCTGCCGCTGCGGAACGGCATCCTCGGCGGGGCGATTGGCCTGCTGCTCCTCGCCGGTCTCGCCCTGCTGCTGGATTTTCGCGACGACCGCATTCACGAACCGGCGGCAATGGCGCGGGCGTTCGGCCTGCCGCTCCTCGGCATCCTCGGCGCATCGCGCGGCGCTCGGCCACTCCTGCTCACGAACGCCGCGATGCCAAACATCGAAGCCTTCCGCGAAGCGCTCCGTCATGTGCGCACGACGATGAACGCCGGGCTGTCGGCGGGTGGGGCAGCCATCGCAATCAGCAGCGCGCGACCGGGTGAGGGGAAGAGCATCGTTGCAGCAAACCTCGCTCTCCTCGAAGCGCAGGGAGGCAAGCGTGTCCTCCTAATTGATGCAGACGTGCGCGAGCCTCGGCTGCATCAATTGCTCGGTATCCGTAACAATCAGGGACTGAGCGCCTACCTCGCGCGGACACAGCATGGGAATCAGCCGAAGTTCCAGGAAGGGCCGCTCGGTGTCACCGTCCTGACTGCAGGGTGGGTGCTGACACACCTGCCGGACCTGCTCGGTTCCCCCCGGATGGTCAACCTCATCTCGGACCTGCGCGACCAGTTCGACATCATTATCCTCGACACCGCGCCCGTCCTTTCCGCTGCCGATACGCTCGCCTTGCAGCAGGCGATTGACGGCACCGTGCTCGTCGTGGATGCGCGCCGCACCGGCACGCGAACGCTCGAACGCGCGATCGCCGCCCTGAACGGCGTGTATGGCAAAACGCTCGGCATCGTCCTCACCAAAGATCGGAAACGTGCAGGTGTCTACGGCGCGCGCGGCGACCGCGCGGCGACGGACCAAGAGAGCACAGACGATGCCCTGGTTTTTACGGAGCCGGAAGAAGGTGGGAATGCCGGCACGATCAGGATCAGCGCGTAGCGCCACCGCCCGATAGCGCGGCCTTGAACCCGCTCACCGACCGCCTGCGAGAAGATACCGGCAGACTGAAGCCAATGCTCCCAGTGATGATAAGGAATGGCATGCTCAGAACATGGATTTTCCCTTCCCGTCGCATCGTACCGACGCGCGGCGCGGCGGTCCCCGTCGCGACCGCGCCGCCGCGCGCACTTTCGCTCCGCGCGAATTTCTCGTGGACATTTGTCGGCAATATCGTCTACGCCGCGTGCCAGTGGGCAATGCTCGTCGCGCTGGCGAAACTCGGATCGCCCGAGATCGTCGGGCAGTTCGCGCTTGGGCTGGCGATCACCGCGCCGGTGATTATGCTGACGAACTTGCAGCTTCGTGGCGTGCAGGCGACGGACGCCCGCAGCGAATACCGGTTTGGCGATTACCTCGGCCTCCGCCTTGCCGTGACGCCGCTCGCGCTCCTCGCGATCGCGGCGATCACGCTCGTTTCCGGCTACGGTTGGCAGACCGAGCTCGTCATCCTTTTTGTCGGCCTGGCAAAAGTCTTTGAGTCTCTCAGCGATGTCTTCTACGGGCTTTTGCAGCAGCACGAGCAGATGGACCGCATCGCGATCTCCATGATGGTCAAAGGGCCGCTGTCGCTCGTCGCGCTCGTTGCCGCCCTTGCGATCACCGGCAGTATCGTGTGGGGGGCGGCCGCGCTCGCCGCCGCCTGGGCCTTCCGGCTCGTCACGTATGACATCCCGAGTGGCATGGCCGTTCTTCACGCGGCACGCGCGGATGGTGAGGCGGTATCCATCCGCCCGCGCTGGGAATGGCGGCGGCTGGCAAAACTGACCTGGCTCGCCCTGCCGCTCGGCTTCGTGATGATGCTCGGCTCACTGATGACGAACATCCCGCGTTACTTTATCGAGCGGTTCCAGGGAACGCACGAACTCGGCATTTTCGCGGCGATGGCCTATATCGTCATCGCCGGCACGACGGTCGTGGATGCACTCGGGCAGGCGGTCAGCCCCCGGTTGGCGCGGTTGTACGCTGCGGGCGAGATCGGCGCATTCCGCGCGTTAGTGGCCAAAGTGCTGGGCATCAGCGCGCTGCTCGCCGCTGCTGGCGTGCTCCTCAGCCTCGTCGTCGGGCGGCACGTCTTGACACTGCTGTACCGACCGGAATACGCGGAACGCCTCGATGTTTTTATCTGGATCATCGCCGCCGCCGGGATCGGCTACGTCGCCTCCGTCTTCGGGTACGCGATGACCGCAGCGCGGCAGTTCACGATTCAGGTGCCGATCTATGCCGTCTCGATTGTCGCGGTCCTCATCGGGTGCGTGCTGTTCGTGCCGAATCACGGCCTCCTCGGCGCGGCGTGGGCAACCTTTCTGATGTTCACCGTGCAACTGCCGCTCAAGAGCATTGCTGTGCTGTACGCCCTCCGCAAACGGGGTACTTCCCATCACATATTTACCCGAGTTCACGTTTAATTGATGGACGCGAGACCGTAGAGGTCACGCAGTTCGCGAGAGGAATACGGAGGTAGCGGGCTTTCGCCTGCCACTTTGTGGTCTGTGGCAGGCTGAAGCCCGCCACCACACAGGAAACCGCCCTGACTGTGTACGTCTTCAACAGATAGAAGGGTCATCACGATGGCGCACGAGCAGGGAAAATCGATCCGTATCCTCCATGTCCTCGGCATGATGGAGCGTGGGGGCGTGGAAACATGGCTGATACACATCCTGCGGATGATTGACCGCGATCGCTATCAGATGGATTTCCTCGTTCATATCGCCGAGCCACAGGACTACGACGATGAGATTCGCGCGCTCGGCAGCAAGGTAATCGTTTGTCCGCACACTCGCCAACCGCTCCGGTACGCGCGCGATTTCCTTCGTGTCCTCGCGGAACATGGCCCATACGATGTCGTGCATAGCCACGTTCATCAGTATAGCGGCCTGGTGTTGCGACTGGCGAAGCGGGCGGGCGTGCCGGTGCGGATCGCCCACAGTCATCTCGACGCCTCGGACGCCGAGGCGGAGGCGAGTCCGCACCGGCGGGTGTATCTGGGGCTGATGCGCCACTGGGTTGCCCGCAATATGACAGTCGGGCTTTCGGTGAGCAATCAGGCGGCGAGTGATCTGTTTGGGTCGGGCTGGGAGCGCGACCCGCGTCATCAGATGCTATTCTGTGGTATCGCTATGGAACCGTTCACACAGCGTGTCTGCCGTGCCGCCGTGCGGGTGGAATTCGGCATCCCGGAGGACGCGTTCGTCATCGGGCATGTTGGCCGCTTCACGGAGCAGAAGAACCATGTGTTTCTCCTCGCGATCGCTGCCGAAGTTCTCAAGCAGGACCCCTGCGCGCGCTTTCTCCTGATTGGGGATGGCGAATTGCGCGTGGCCATGCAGGAACGGGCGGCGCAATCGGGGATCGCGGACCGGGTCATCTTTGCCGGGTTGCGCCCGGACGTGCCGCGCGTGATGCTCGGTGCGATGGATGTCTTCCTGCTGCCATCCCTGTACGAAGGGTTGCCCCTTGTGCTGATGGAAGCGCAGGCGGCGGGGTTGCCATGTCTCTTCTCCGACACCATCTCCTGCGAGGCGGATATCGTTCCTCCGCTGGTGCATCGTTGCTCGCTGAGCGCATCGCCGCTCGCGTGGGCGGAGAGACTCATTGCGCTGCGTGCGTCGGGGCTGGCGATTACCCAAGAAGCGGCGTTCGCGATTGCGGAGGCGACGCCGTTCAATGTCCGCACCTCCTGGAATTCTCTGGAGCGGGTCTATGTCCACCGCTAGCCCGCCCGTCGTGACAGTCACATCTCCTGGGGGCGACCTGCGCACCGTGGCCGACACGCACCGGCGTCGAACCGCGAATCTCCTCTTCACGCATCTCTGTCTCGTGGCGAGTGTCATCGTAGTGTATATCTGGGTGCGACCGCTCGCGGGATGGAGCGATAGCGCTCTTCTCTACGCCGCATCAGCGGCGCTCCTTGGGGAACTCGCCTGGTCACTCGTCTCATGGTATCTGATGACGGGCAGCCTGTTCGATCCGTACATCATTTTCATCGTTGCCGCGATGATCTTCAACGCGGGATGCGCCTACCTGTATCTGTTCGGCCTGAATACGACGGGCCTGATGATTCTCGATTTCTCATTCCCTGCAACCGTCACATTGCAGACACTGCTGTTTGTCTTCCTGTGTATCGGAGCGTTTCACTTCGGCGCACTGCTCTATGCCGGATCGCGCGATGCACCGCTCTTTTCTCGTCGGTCCGCGATTTCGCAGGTGTTGCCCTCGCCCGAGCAGATCCGGTTCGTGGGCTGGGCGCTCATCGTCGCTTCCGCCGTGCCGACCGCGCTCCAACTGAAGCGGGCGATCGGTGTTGTGCTGACGTCCGGGTACTTCGGCCTGTATCAGGTTGACTATGCAACGGGCCTTCAGGCTGGCACGCAGTTCCTCAGCAGCTTCATCGTGCCGGGCGCGCTTGTACTCCTCGTCGGGAGCAAGGAGTCGCGCCGGGGGCGGGTAGTTTCCGGAATCGTGGTGGCGATCTATGCGATCATCCAGTTGTTCCTCGGAGCACGCTATCCCGCAGTCGCCCCCGTAATTGCATACGTACTGCTCTGGCACCGCGTCATTCGACCGCTCCCGCGCGCACTGACGATCGGGGCGACAATTCTCGTCTTCGGGATTGTCCTTCCGCTCGTCGGTACGACGCGCGACAAATCCACCGCTGACCCATTCGCGCCCGACGCACCTGCTGCCATCGGCGGGAGCCGGTTCACCGGTGTGCTCGTCGAAACTGAGAGTACCACCGCAACGATTGCGTATACCCTGACCCTCGTGCCCTCGGTCCGCAATTTCGACCACGGGACGCAGTACTTCTACGCCGCCTCCACACTGGTGCCAAATCTCTTCTGGGCGCTGCACCCTGCGACGCGCCATGGCTATGCCGGGGACTGGGTGACATGGATCGTGGACCCTGGATTTGCGGCGAGTGGGGGGAGTTTCGGCTACTCATTCATTGCGGAGGCATATCTGAATTGGGGGTGGATCGGCGGTCCGATCTTCCTCGGCATTGTTGGATACTTTTTCGCACAACTCGTGTACTGGGGCGGTAACACGAGCGCGCCCGCACGGTTGGCCGTCGTCGCGTCGTTTCTCACCTCCTTCATCTTCTGGTCGCGCGGTGAGTCCATCAACATCGTACGCCCGCTGGTTTGGTACGCGCTCGTGCCCTACCTGATGATCCTATTCGTTGCGTACATGGACCGCCGGGGTGTCGGGCTGCGGGACCTGTGGCGTCGCGTGCGCCGACACGGGGAGGAAGCCCGATGAATCTCGTGGTTTCCATCGAGCATCGCTTCGATCAAACGCCGGACGGGATGGTCTGGACGCAGACGATGTTCGCGCGCCCCTTCTGGTCGCGTTATCTGACAGTCTTCGATCACGTCCGCGTCGTCGCGCGTCTTCATGCCGTTGCGTCCGTCCCGGAGACGTGGCAACGGGCGGATGGCGACGGCGTCTCGTTCGCTGCGCTGCCATTCTATCTCGGCCCGTGGCAGTACCTCCGGCGGCGGCGGCGGCTGACCGAGGCGGCAGTCGCGGCGGTTGAACCGGGGGATGCGGTGATTTTTCGCGCACCCTCGACGATTGCGACCCAGATCGAACCGGCGCTGCGGCGGGCGGGCCACCCGTACGGCGTCGAAGTGCTTGGTGATCCGTACGATGTCTTCGCGCCTGGCGCGGTGCGGCATCCGCTGCGCCGCTTCTTCCGCTGGTGGTTCCCGAAGAAACTCACGTTGCTCTGCGCGGGCGCGACGGTGACGGGCTACGTGACCGAGCACGCGCTGCAACGTCGCTACCCACCCGCACTCGGTGCGTTCACGACCTATTATTCTGATGTGGAACTTTCCGAAGGGACATTCGTACCGGAACCGCGCGCGCCACGCCGCGAGGGGACGTTCACGCTCGTCACCGTCGGCTCGCTGGCACAGATGTACAAGGCGCCGGATGTGCAGATTGACGCCATCGCGCAGTTGGTGAAGGAAGGGCTGGATGTGCGGCTCGTTGTGGTTGGAGACGGCAAGCACCGGCCGGAGTTGGCGGAGCGCGCCGCCGCGCTCGGCATCGCGGAGCGCGTCGTCTTCCGGGGCCAATTGACCGCCGGGGCCGCCGTGCGCGCGGAACTCGACGCAGCGGACATTTTCTGTATGCCCTCGCGCACCGAAGGAATGCCGCGCGCGATGATCGAGGCGATGGCGCGCGGGTTGCCGTGTATCGGCTCGACGATGGGCGGTATCCCCGAACTACTGCCCGCCGAAGACATGGCGCCGCCGGGTGATGTCGCCGCGCTCGTGGAGACGATCCGGGCGGTCGTTACCGACCCCGAACGGAGGGCACGAATGTCCGCCCGCAATCTCGCACGCGCGCGCGATTACGGCGAAGACGAACTACGCGCGCGCCGCACGAGTTTTTATCGCGCGCTCCACGAGCGAACCGAAGCATGGCGCGGGCGCGAAGGGGGGCCGGAAGAACCCCTCCCCCGACCCCTCCCCGAAGCGGAGAGGGGAGCCGGAATGAATCCCCTCCCGTATCGGGAGGGGCAGGGTGTGGGTAGTCCCGCAAACGATGAGAACACATATGCCCGATTCTGAGAGAGGAAAAGCATGACGATACGCGGCGGCAAGCACGGTGATCGGCTTCGGGTTCTCTATCTGGTGAAAACCTCGGTCGGCGCGCCGTGGGCGGTGCGCCAGGTGCGCGATCATGTCCGCCTCGGCATTGATGCCCATATCGGCCTACCGGCGGGCGGGCTGAAGATCGCGCAGTACGAGGCGGTTGGCGCGACGACGCACCTGCTACCGACCGATGTGCCAGTCAAGCAGTCGTGGGCAGCGCCCGCCGTCTTTAAGGGGCTTCGCGCGCTTGTTGATCGCGTGGAACCGGACATCATCCACTCCTACCACGTCAGCACGGCGGTTACAGCGCGGCTCGCGCTCGGCAAGCGACACCCGATCCCGCGCGTCTTTCAGGTACCGGGGCCGCTCCATTTGGAGCATCGCTTCTTCCGCACCGCCGAGATCGCCAGCGCGGGGCCATACGACTACTGGATCGGCACCTGCACCTCGATCCGCGACTTCTATCGCACTGCCGGCATCCCCGAGGAGCGGCTGTTTGTCTCCGACTATGGCGTGGACCTCGAAGACCATGTCAGCCATGCGAAAGGGAAACTCCGCGCGGCAATCGGCGTTGGGGACGAGGCGAAACTGGTTGGGATGGTCGGCATCATGTACCCGCCGAAGCGGTTCCTCCTCCAAACGCGCAGTTTGAAGGGGCACGAAGACCTGATAGACGCACTCGCCCTCGTGATGGCGCGCCGACCCGATGTCCGGGGCGTCTTCATCGGCGGTGCGTGGAACGATGCGGTCGCGTACGAGGAACGTGTCCGCGCCTATGGCAAAGCGAAGTGCGGCGACCGTATTGCCTTCCTCGGCATGCGCGACGATGTGCCGGAACTCCTACCGGACTTCGATATCGCGGTGCAGCCCTCGCACACCGAGGGGGTCGCGGGAACGGCGGTCGAGGCGCAGTTGCTCGATGTGCCGGTGGTGGCGACGAACGTCGGCGGGCAGCCGGATTTGATTGTGGATGGCGAGACGGGCTGGCTCGTGCCGCCCAAAGACCCGTCCGCGATGGCGGCAGCGATCCTCGACGCCTTGAACGACCCGGAGCGGACGCGGCGGATCGCGGGACGGGGGCACGAGCGGGCGGCGGCATGCTTCAATGGCAAGCGGAATAACGCGGCGGTCGTGGCGATGTACGGGACGATCCTGGAGCGGGAAGGGAGAACGCGCGATGTACCGGCGCTTCGGCAAACGTCTGCTTGATGTCGTGCTCGCGGCGATTGCGCTGATCGCGCTTTCGCCCGTGCTGGCGGTCGTCGCGCTGATGGTGCGGCGGTCGCTCGGTTCCCCGGTGCTCTTCCGGCAGCGGCGACTTGGGCGGGACGGCGTGCCGTTTTTGGTCGCCAAATTCCGCACGATGACCGACGCGCGCGATGCGGACGGTGCCCTGCTCCCCGACGCGGAGCGGATGACGCGCCTCGGCGACTTCCTGCGCCGCAGCAGCCTCGATGAGTTGCCCGAACTGCTCAATGTCCTCAAAGGCGAGATGAGCCTCGTCGGGCCGCGCCCCCTCTTCGTCCGCTACGCGGGACGGTACACGCCGGAGCAGATGCGCCGCCACGCGGTGCGCCCCGGCCTGACGGGCTGGGCGCAGGTGAACGGGCGCAATGCCCTTTCCTGGGAAGAGAAGTTCGCCTGCGATCTCTGGTACATAGATCACCAGTCGCTACTGCGCGATCTGAAAATCATCTTTCTGACGGTGCGGCAGGTGCTGCGGCGTTCCGGGATCAGCGAGGTGGGCCACGCAACGATGAGCGAGTTCATGGGCACCACGCCACCTACCGAGTGGAAGAGGACGACATGACGGGTATCCTCGTCCTCGGCGCGGGCGGGCACGGGAAAGTCGTCGCGGACGCCCTTCGCTGCGCGGGTATGCCGGTGATGGGCTTTCTTGACGACGACCCGGAGATATGGAGCGCGATCCGGCTCGGGCTGCCCGTGCTCGGCGGCATCGCCACCTACCGCCAGTATATGCCCAATGGCCTTGCCCTTGGCATGGGCGACATCGTGGCACGCATCGCGGTCGTTGAGCGTCTCGGCTCGGACGCAGGCAGCCTGTGGTGCAACGCCATCCATCCGCGCGCGGTTGTCGCCGACTCGGTCCAACTCGGTCGGGGCGTCGCCGTCTTCGCGGGCGCGGTCGTCAATCCGGACAGCGTGCTTGGCGACTACAGCGTCATCAATACCGGTGCGACGGTTGACCACGACTGCACTGTCGGCGTGCATGCGCATATCGGGCCGGGCACGCATCTCGCGGGCGGCGTCCGTGTGGGGCGCGCGGTGTTCGTGGGCATCGGTGCGAGCTTCACGCAGGGCTTGGTAATCGGAGAGGGTGCGGTCGTGGGAGCGGGCTCGGTAGTAATCAACGACGTTCCGGCCCATATCACGGTGAAGGGTGTCCCCGCGCGACCGTAAAAGGAGACGGCGGCGGGGATCACCACGACGGGCGAAGGGATCGCAGTACGTGCGGCGGCGACCTGCGCCCCGCCGGACATGATGTATCCCGGGCGGCGCAAGCATCCGACTCCGCGACTCTGGCAGCAGCGGTCTGAGGCGGAGAGCCAAGGGCCGCACGGGAGAGCGGCATCGCCGAACTGCGGCGCTATGCCGGTGGATTGCGCGCGGATCACGCGGCGGTGCGGGCAGGACTGACGCTCGAATGGAGCAACGGACAAACGGAGGGGCAGGGCCACCGATTGAAGCGCTTGAAACGGCAGATGTATGGGTGCGCCGGATTCGACTTGCTCCGGTGCCGTGTCCTCGCAACGGCCTGATCGGATCAGCGTACATCGGTGACGAGGCGTGGGGTGTTCTGGTTGAATTGTTGCCCGATCTCGCTCAAGTCCGGATGCGTAGAGAGAACACCCTGACCGGTGTTCCGCTCGGGTGGGCGGCTAGTACGGTCGGCGCAGTCCTGCAATCAGCAGAGCGACCAGGCGACGTGCGTCGTAGTGGGGGTCGTTGTCGGCGCCGATGCAGAGATTGCCGACGCCGCGCATCAGTGCGTAGGCATCCATGTCGGGGCGGATCTCGCCGGCCTCAGCTGCGGCGTCGAGCAGTTGCGTACACACGGGCACGAGGCGGTCGAGGAAGTAGGCGTGCAGCGCGTCGAAGTCGGCGTTGTCGGACTGCAGTACGGCAGCGAGTCCGTGCTTCGTGACCAGGAAATCAACGAAGAGGTTGATCCATCGCCCGAGTGCAGCGTGAGGAGTTGCGCTGCTCGCCAGCAGGGCCGGACCAGCCTCGGCGCACGCCTCGACCTGGTGTCGGTAGACGGCAATGATGAGATCCGCGCGCGTCGGGAAGTGGCGGTAGATCGTGCCCATCCCGACGCCGGCCTTGGCCGCGATGTCGCGTACCGGCGCTTCCACGCCGGACGTGACGAAGAGTGCGGCGGCGGCGGCGAGCAGCGTCTGCTCGTTACGCCGGGCGTCGGCCCGTTTATGCGGGGCTGGTTGTGCTGCTCGCCCGTCAATGTCGGTCACCGCACCGTTCCCTCCGCCGCTCCGCTTGACAAACGGAGCAATGTTCCGTATTGTAGGCGGAGCAAGGCTCCGCTTATCTATGATACCAGAGTGGAGGGCTGATAACGAACTCAGACGTAGTCGTCAGGCACGTGTTACACGATGGAGGATTACCATGCAGGACAAACCTGTTGCTCTAGTCACCGGGGCCAACAAAGGAATCGGTCTTCAGATCGCGAAGGATCTCGCGGCGCACGGCTTCACCGTGCTCGTCGGATCACGCAACCTCAAGCATGGGCAGACGGCCGCGAAGAGCATCGGAGCGGATGCCCATGCCCTCCAGCTCGACGTCACGAATCAAGCCTCCATCGCCGCTGCAGCAGAGCGCATCCGGAACGAACTCGGCCGTCTCGACGTGCTCGTGAACAACGCGGGTATCTCGCATGCGGGGAAGCCGGGCAGGCCGCTCGAGGAGGTCGCGAAGTCGGGCCGCCCGAGCGTTGCGTCTCTCGACGAGGTGCGCACGGTCTTCGAGACGAACGTGTTCGGCGTCATCGCCGTCACGCAAGCGATGCTGCCACTCCTTCGTGAAGCACCAGCGGCACGCATAGTCAACGTATCAAGTGGCTCTGGCTCGCTGACGATGAACGCGGACCCGACCAATCCGCATCGCGCGATGTTCGGCGCCGTTTACAGCCCGTCGAAGACTGCCCTCAACGCGATCACGCTCGCCTTCGCGATAGAACTCGAGTCGACAGACATCAAGGTCAATGCTGCGGATCCGGGCTTCACCTCAACGGACCTCAACAACTTCGCGGGCACGCGCACGGTCGAACAGGCCGCACGTGAGGCCGTGCGGCTCGCGCTCCTCGGCCCGGACGGCCCGACGGGCACGTTCTCGAACGAGAACGGCCCGGTCCCGTGGTGATGGAGTCTCGAGCGCGGGATCCAATGGGGATCTCGATAGTGAGCCCGATGACGCAATCGTCCCAGAAACGAGGAATACATTTCATGCAGTACCGCACCTTAGGCCGCACCGGTGTACCGGTTAGCTCACTCGTGCTCGGCGTGATGAACTTCGTCCAAGTCTGACGCACCACCCAGGACGAGGCTACGGCTATCGTCAACGCCGCCCTGGCGCGGTGGATAATCTTGATCGAGTACGTGGAGAGGCCGTCCGACGCTCTGGACGGATAAGCGGTCCGCTTTCGAACCGAAACGTTTCCCACCCATGTTGAAAGGACCAACAACCCCATGACACAAACACCCCGGCCTCGTTTCGGGATCATGACCGCCCCATCACAGGTCGACTACCACGACATCCTGCGGGTCTGGCAAGAGGCAGACACGATCCCGGCGATCGAGCATGCGTGGCTGTTCGATCACCTCATGCCGATCGGCGGCGACCCGAGCGGACCAACCTTCGAAGGCTGGACACTGCTCTCGGCCCTCGCCGCACAAACCGAACGACTGCGCCTCGGCCTGCTCGTGACCAGCAACCGCTTCCGCCCGCCCGCGATGCTGGCGAAGATTGCTGCGACCGGCGACATCGTCTCCGGCGGGCGGCTCGAGTTCGGCATCGGCGCAGGCTCACGACCCAGCCACCCTCTGGCCCGGCGCGAGTACGAGGCACACGGCCTTCCCTTCCACGACGCCGCCCACGCCGTGGGGAACCTCGCCGAAGCATGTACAGTCATCCGGCGGTTGTGGACCGAGGCCGAACCGTTCGACTTCCATGGTGCTTACCTCCACCTCACCGGAGCGTTCTGCAACCCCAAACCCGTCCAGCGCCCTCACCCGCCGATCCTTATCGGCGGACGGTCTGCCGCGACGTTGCGCGTGGTCGCCGAGCACGCCGACCTGTGGAACATCCCAGGCGGCGACATCGCAGACGCCGTTTCTCGCAGCGCCCTGCTGGACCGCTTCTGCGCGGAGATCGGTCGCGACCCCACCTCGATCACCCGCTCGATCTACCTGCCGGTCTCTTACGACCAGCCCAGTACCACCCGGGAGGCGATCGGCGAAGCGACCGACGCCGGCTTCCAGCACATCGTCCTCGGACTGTCAGCGCCCTACCCCGCCAACGTTGCACGGTGGGTCACTGATGAGATCATCACCACGTCGGCCTAAGCATGTGATTTAACTACGACGAAAGCCGCACCGGTGACGACAACCGATGCGGCGCACGCGGTTCGGGGTAAGCCGACCCGGCGGCTGGGGTCGTTCTCAGGGCAGGCAGCGGTCCGCGACCAGCGTGCGGGCGAGGCGCAAAACTCTCATGGCGCATCAGGGGAGCGGACCGATTTGCTCTTTCCCACAGGGAGAAGTAGTCTGCGACAGGATCAGCGAGAAGGTGGAAGACCCTGGCTCTGGCACACATTCCATGCCGCGTTCCCACCAATCAATGTGCCAGCACGCTCCGCGTGCGCCGAGGGCGTTTTGTTCGCTGGGCAGCCTCCAGAACCTCCATCGGATGCAGTAAGAGCCACGCAGACGGTGTGTATGCGCATCACGCACCACCTCCTGCCGAGCATGTGGCCGAGTTCATCGTGGATTCGGTTGCCGTTCTTGTTGCCTGGTTCTGTGACGCACACCGAGAACGCATCAGCCCTGCGGTGCAGTAGAATACCCGCTGAGACGTGGGAGTGCGGCGACATGGTGAGGAGTCCTTTTGCTCGCTGATCCAGTGCTGGTAACCGGAGGGTGCGGATTTGTCGGGTCACGGTTGTGTGCCCGGCTCGTCGCGGACGGACACGAGGTC